>JBFIMV010000001.1:0-29987 GCA_041611575.1 Desulfuromonadales bacterium
CGGGCGGTCACCGGCAAGCCGATCAAGCTGGTCGGCATGGGCGAAAAGCTCGAAGCGCTCGAGGCTTTTCATCCCGAACGCATGGCCCAGCGGATTCTCGGCATGGGGGATGTCCTCTCGCTGATCGAGAAAGCTGAGGCGGCGTTCGACAAGGACCAGGCCGCGGGGCTGGAAAAGCGCCTCCGCGACGAAGGTTTCACCCTCGAAACCTTCAAGGAGCAGCTGCAGTCGATCAAGAAGATGGGATCGATGGAGTCGATGCTCTCGCTGATCCCGGGGGCAGGCAAGGCGCTCAAGCAGATGAAGGGTATGCAGCCGCCTGACGATGAAATGAAGAAGATCGAGGCGATCATCAACTCGATGACCCGCAGGGAACGGCAGGATCACAAGATTATCAACGGGTCGCGCCGGCTGAGGATCGCCAACGGCAGCGGCACCCGGGTGCAGGATGTCAATCAGCTTCTCAAGCGCTTCACCGAGGCGCAGAAGATGATGAAGAAGATGCAGAAAATGGGCCCCAAGGGGCTGCGGTCCCTGATGGGGCGCGGCGGCGGTCTGCCAATGTAAGCCGGCCGGAACACATCCGGCTCAAACAGTGACGTCAACCAGGGTTCTCCCTGACAATCACAGATTCACAAGCTATGGAGGAAAGAAGTCGATGGCAGTAAAAATCAGGCTGGCCCGCGGCGGCGCCAAGAAGAAGCCTTATTATCAGATCGTTGTTGCTGATGAGCGGTGCCCCCGCGATGGCCGTTTCATTGCCAAGCTGGGTCAATATGATCCGAAACAGGACCCCCCGATGATCAATATCGAAGAAGACCGGACCCTCGAGTGGCTGAACAAGGGTGCTCAGCCGACCGACACGGTCCGTCAGCTGCTGCGCAAGCAGGGTGTTTGGGCCAAATACAAGCAGGCCTGATAACCTGAGCTTTAGCGGCGACCTCGACAGGTTCAGCCTGTCGCGTAAGGATGGACGCCATGAAAGAGCTCATCGAATTCATCGCCAAGGCTCTGGTGGACAACCCGGAGGCAATCGTCGTCAGCCAGGAAGACGACGCTGACGGGACGATTCTCGTCAAGTTGGCTGCCGCTTCCGGGGACATGGGGCGAATCATCGGCAAGCAGGGGCGCACGGCCAAGGCCATGCGAACCCTGCTGAACGCCAAAGCGACCCGGGAGAACAGAAGGGCTGTTCTGCAGATCCTCGAATGATGAACGTTGCAGTACAGGGCTTATTGGAGGTCGGTGTCATAGTCGGCACCCACGGTCTCCGTGGTGACTTGAAGGTCAAACCTCTGCCGACCGGGGACTTGGCCCTGCCTGGCGCCCGGGAAGTCTCTCTGCGTGACAGCGCAGGGCGCCTCATTTCTTATCGCGTTGTTCGCAGCACCCTCCACAAGCAGAACTATCTCCTGCGCCTCGAAGGGTTGGACAGCCTTGTTGCGGTCGAGCCGCTGGTCGGGGTCTCGGTTTTCATGGCCCGGGCCCAGCTGCCAAAACTCCCTGCCGACCAATTCTACTGGACCGATATCGAAGATTTCGAAGTGGTTGATCAGCGCCTCGGCACGCTCGGCCGCGTGACCGGCATGTTCACCACCGCGGCACACGATATTCTCGAAGTCGAAGGGCTCCGCGGCGAAATCCTTATACCGGCAATCGAACCTTTCCTCATAGAATGCGACCGTGAAGGCAACCGGTTGCTTGTCAGTCTGCCGGACGGCCTGGTGCCGGAATCCGGCGACCCCTCCTGACGATCCCATGCACTTTGACATCCTCACGCTCTTCCCTGCAATGCTCGAAGGGCCGCTCGCGGCCAGTATTCTTGGCAAGGCCATCGAGAAGGGCCTGATCCGGGTCGATCTCCACAACCTGCGTGACTGGGCGGCCGGCCGGCACCAGGTGACCGACGACACCCCCTACGGTGGCGGAGATGGTATGGTCATGAAGGTTGAGCCGGTGGCAAGTGCCCTGGAAGAGCTCAGGGAACGGACGCCGGGTGCCCGAGTCCTGCTCATGTCTCCGCAGGGGAAGACCTTTCGGCAGGCGGATGCGGAACGGCTGAGTCGTGAGTCGGGGTTGATTATTGTCTGCGGTCGTTACGAGGGGTACGATGAGCGTATCCGCTCCCTGGTCGACGAAGAGCTGTCGCTCGGAGACTTTGTCCTGACCGGCGGCGAACTGGCCGCCGTGACGATGCTCGACGCCATCGCCCGTCTTGTCCCCGGAGTACTCGGTGCCGCCGGCAGTGCGTTGACCGACAGTTTCAGTGACGGCCTGCTCGAATATCCCCAGTACACGCGACCGGCTGAATTCGCTGGGATGCGCGTGCCGGAGGTGCTCACCTCGGGGAACCACCAGGCGATCGCCACCTGGCGCCGTCGCGAGCAGCTGCGGCGTACCCTGGCCCGGCGGCCCGATCTGCTTGCCACCGCCCCTTTGAGTGACGCCGATCGTCTTTTCCTGAAGACGTTGCGCGCTTCGGACGATGGCGACGACACATGCTGATGCAACCGATGGCCATTGCCCTGGTGCATTACCCGGTTCTGGATCGCCAGGGCAACGTCGTGACCTCTGCTGTTACCAATCTAGACATTCATGATCTGGCACGGCTCGCTGCCACCTACGGCCTTTCACGTTACTATATCGTTACCCCGGCAGCCGAACAGCAGACCCTGGTCGCCCGGATCGCCGGCCATTGGCGCGAAGGGGCGGGGGCTGCCTACAATCCGGACCGCCGCCTGGCTCTGAAGCTGTTACAGGTTGTCGACACTCTCGAAGACGCCTTAATTGATTGGTGCCGTATCGCCGGGCCGGACGGCTGCGCGCTGCTAACAGGCGCAGGTTACCGCGACGGCCTCGATATTCCAGAGGCCAGAAAGATGGCGGACCTGCGGTCTTTGCTGCTGGTCTTCGGCACCGGCCATGGCCTAGCTCCCGAAATTCATGCCCCGGATAGGCCTTGCCTCAATGCGATACGGGGCGGGCACTTCAATCATCTCTCGGTGCGAACGGCCGCCGCCATTGTTCTAGATCGTCTGGTAGGAGAGGGAGGGGTTCTGTCTTTGGGTGGTTCGGTAAAGGAGTGTCGTAACAGCTTGCTAGACACGACAGAATAAGCGGCAGATTAAAGACGGAAGCAAAAATATCACATGGGTTGCTTGCACAATGAGGTATTATGTGTTAGCTTTTTGTAACTGACTGTAACGGTCAACAAATCCATAGATGGAGGCTTCTCATGAATAAGCTATTTGCTTTTCTGGCGGTTGTGTTACTGACCTTTACGCTAACTGCCTGTGCAGCTACGACCGGGTCGAGCGACATGAAGGTTAAATGTCCTGCTTGCGGTCATGATTTCAGCGTTAAGGCCGGCGGTCCATAATCAACTCGCTCATTATGACAACTAAACAGCCCCGACGTATCGACATCTGTCGATGCGTCGGGGTTTGCTTTTCGGGTTTTGTTGAAGTCAATGAGCTTGACCCGTTTTTTTGTGTTCGATGACAGTTTTTGCCTTGACTCTCCATGAGGTTCTGGAGTAAATATCCTGTTCGCTGACTTCAGGAGGAACGAGATGAATACCGTCAATTACATCGGCATGGAACATATGAGGAAAGACGTCCCCCGTTTCAAGGCAGGGGATACGTTGCGCGTGCATGTGAAGATCACCGAAGGTGACAAACAGCGCATCCAGGTTTTCCAGGGCGTCTGCATCAAGCGGCACAACAACGGCGTCGGTTCGTCTTTTACCGTGCGCAAGGTGTCCAACGGCATGGGCGTCGAGAGGGTCTTCCCGCTGCACGGTCCGTGCGTCGACAAAGTCGAAGTCATGACCATCGGTCGCATCCGCCGGGCCAAGCTCTACTACCTGCGCAACCTGCAGGGCAAGGCTGCCCGTATTCGCGAGAAGCGCCAGAACTAAGCAGAATATACTTACAATTCGAAGCCCCGGCCCTGCGCCGGGGCTTTTTCATTTCCGCTGGTTGTATCCCGTCGTTATAATGAAAACCCGATTGTCCTGAGAATGTCATGCCGTGAGGGCCTGTTGATGCAGCTTTTCCCCGATCAACCGCAATCGACACTGCATTTTGAACGCCAAGCCCGCAGCCGGGGGTTTCGGGCCGTGGCCGGTGTCGACGAAGCCGGCCGCGGGCCGCTGGCTGGCCCGGTGGTGGCGGCCGCGGTCATTCTTCCCGAAACGTTCGATTTGCCCGGGCTGACTGATTCCAAGCAGCTCAGTGCTGTGGCACGCGAGCGCCTCTACCCTCTCATTCGAGCCCAGGCGCTGGCCGTGGGCGTCGGTGTCGGCCGCACGGCAGAGGTCGACCGGGTCAATATCCTTCAGGCAACCCTGCTCAGCATGGTGCGGGCGGTCGACCGACTGTCGATTCCACCCGATTATCTCCTGGTTGATGGCATCAACCCGGTTCCCCTGCCGCTGCCACAGCAAACCCTCAAGAAAGGCGACAGCCGGTCCCAGTCGATCGCCGCCGCATCAGTCGTCGCCAAGGTGCTTCGTGACCGCATCATGGTTGCCTATGATCGCATTTATCCCGGCTATGGCCTTGCCGGTCACAAGGGCTACGGCAGCGCTCAGCACCGCAGGGCGATCGCCGAGCTCGGTCCTTCGCCCTGTCACCGTCGCACCTTTGCGGGCGTCCGGGAATTCAGCGAGGTGCCATGACCCGGCAGCGACTGACTCTGGGGCGCAGGGGGGAAGACGCTGCCGCTGACTATCTGAAACGCAAGGGGATGAAAATCCTCGAGCGCAACCTGCGGACTCCGGTCGGCGAGATCGACCTGGTCGCCCGGCACGGGCGTGACCTGGTCTTCATCGAGGTCAAGACCCGGCGTGGCACGGCCTTCGGTGCGCCCGCCGAGGCCGTCGGGCCGCACAAGCAGCGGCAGATCCTGCAGACGGCCAAGTGGTACCTGAACAGTAATCGAGGGCGGGGCCTGCAACCGCGTTTCGATGTTGTCGCGGTCATTGTCGACGGAGAGTGTCTCTCGATCGAGCACATCCCCGCTGCTTTCGAGGGCTGAAGCTGAGACTCTCGTTTGCTTTTTCCTCTCCAGGGCCGTAAAATTAACATCCTTCGCCTGACTCTCTATTGCCGTGCCGCCGAGGAGGTGCAACGTGTCGACACTATTACGAGACCTTGGAATGATACGGGTCGCGGCGGTCTCCCCGGAATTGAAGGTTGCAGACGTCGCTTACAACCTGGCGGCGATCGAAGCGGCCACCCTGGAAGCTGTTGACCAGGGCGCACAGTTGATCGTCTTTCCGGAACTCGCCCTGACCGGTTATTCGTGCGGCGACCTCTTCTACCAGCAGAGCCTGCTCGACCAGGTGCGCGACAGCCTCAGCTCGCTGGCGGCGCTGAGCGGGCAAACGGCGACAACCCTGGTCGTCGGCACCCCGGTCCGCCAGTCCGGCAGGCTGTTCAACGCCGCTGCAGTTCTCAGCCACGGCAGGATCTGTGGCGTGGTTCCCAAGACCTATCTGCCCAACACCCAGGAATTTTACGAAGAGCGCTGGTTTTCGAGCGCGTCCGACGTGACCGATGACCAGCTGACCTGGCTTGCTGAAGCGCCGCCTTTCGGTGTCGACCTGCTGTTCGATGTCGAAGGGATGCAGGATTGCCTGTTCGGGGTGGAGATTTGTGAGGACGCCTGGGTTGCCAACCCGCCGAGCGGCAGCATGGCCGCTGCCGGGGCCACCTTGCTGCTCAACCTCTCGGCCAGTCCGGAAATCCTCGGCAAGTGCCGTTATCGCCGTGCCCTGGTCGAAGCGCAATCGGCGCGCTGCCTGGCTGCCTACATCTACGCTTCGGCAGGCCCGGGAGAATCAAGTACCGACCTGGTCTTTTCGGGTCATTCCCTGATCGCCGAATACGGCCAGGTCCTCGCCGAAACCAAGCGATTTGCTTTCGAAACGCAGATGGCCATTGCCGATGTCGATATCCAGAGGCTGGTCCACGAGCGTCTGCGCAACAACAGCTATGCGGCGATCCAGGCGGAGCAGGATTTCCTGCTGGTGCCGGTGCAGGTCGCCGAGCGCTCGGCAACGCGGCTGATGCGTCCGCACGTCAAAACCCCCTTCGTGCCGCTTGACGTCAGTGAGCGGCAGGCCCGTTGCGAAGAAATCTTTGCCATCCAGACCACCGGTCTCATGAAGCGTCTCATGCACACCGGCAGCCACAGGGTCGTTCTCGGCATTTCGGGCGGGCTCGATTCGACCCTGGCCCTGCTCGTGACCGTCAAGGCCTTCGACCGGCTGGGTTGGGACCGCGACGGCATCCTGGCCGTGACCATGCCCGGCTTCGGCACAACCGAGAGAACCCGCGGTAACGCCGGATCTCTCGCCGAAAAACTCGGCGTGACTTTGCGAACGATTGCCATCGATGCGGCTGTCAATCAGCATTTTACCGACATTGGTCAGGATCCACGCTCACACGATGTGACCTATGAGAACGCCCAGGCCCGCGAGCGCACTCAGATCCTTATGGATATGGCCAACCAGGTCGGCGGCCTGGTGGTCGGCACCGGAGACCTGTCGGAGCTGGCGCTGGGTTGGGCAACCTACAACGGTGATCACATGTCGATGTACGGGGTGAACGCGTCGGTGCCCAAGACCCTGGTGCGTTACCTGGTTGCCTGGTGCGCTGAGGCGGAGTTCAGCGGCCGGACGGCCGAAATCCTGCATGACGTTTGCGCCACTCCGGTCTCCCCCGAGCTGCTCCCGCCCGATACCAACGGTGACATCAGCCAGAAGACCGAGGAACACGTCGGCCCCTATGAATTGCACGATTTTTTCCTGTTCCACGTCGTGCGCAATCAGTTTGCGCCTCGCAAGATTCTCGACCTGGCATGCCGGGCCTTCGCCGACGACTACCCTGCCGATGTGATCCTGCACTGGCTGAAGGTCTTTTACCGGCGGTTCTTCGCCCAACAATTCAAGCGGTCCTGTCTGCCGGACGGGCCCAAGGTCGGCAGCGTCTCGCTCTCACCGCGCGGCGACTGGCGCATGCCGAGCGACGCCAGCTCGGCGCTATGGTTGGCCGAGTTGGACAGTATTCCCGTCAAGTCTCCCGGGAAGAAGGGTGGCGCGCGGCATGGCCGTTGAGCAGGGACGGAAGGGGGTGGGGACCCTCTACGTGGTCGCGACGCCGATCGGCAACCTCGAGGACATTACCTACCGGGCCGTTCGCATTCTCGGTGAGGTCGACCTGGTGGCGGCTGAGGACACGCGCCACAGCCGCAAGCTGTTTGCCCGTTACGGCATCAGCAAGCCCTTGGTCTCTTACCATGATCACAACGAGCAGCAACGCCTGGGTGGACTGATCGAACGGCTGCTGGACGGTCAGAACGTCGCCTTGATCAGTGACGCGGGTACGCCCTGCATCGCCGATCCCGGTTATCGCCTGAGCGCAGCCTGCGCCGATGCTGGCATACCGGTGGTGCCGGTCCCCGGTCCGTCGGCCGTGATCGCGGCGCTGAGCGCCGCAGGGGTCAGCACCGAGCGATTCGCCTTCGAAGGGTATCTGCCGTCCCGCGCCAAGGCGCGCAGCGATGTGCTGAAATTGCTGCGCGACGAGCAGCGCACCCTGGTGTTCTATGAAGCTCCTCACCGCCTGGCGGCAACCCTGAGCGACATGTCGGCGATCATGGGGGCCGATAGGCCGTTGGTCGTCGGGCGTGAACTCACCAAGTTGCACGAAGAGCTGTTCCGCGGCACGGTTGCCGGTGCCGTGGAGCGCTTCCGGGATGAACCGGCGCGGGGCGAACTGGTATTGATTGTCTCTCCGGGGCGCCGCGGGCCGATGATCAGCGCGCGCGAGGCTCTGCAGAAACTGCTCGCCGACGGCGATCTCTCGCGACGCGACGCTGTCAAGCTGGTGGCACGGGAATATGGCATGTCAAGCAGTGATGTGTACCGCGAAAGCCTCAGGCTGTCGGAGGATGTGAATGGCACAAGCTGAAAAGATACGTCTGTTGCTGATCGATGATCACCAGACGATGCACCGGTTGCTCGAGGCGATAGTGCGCATCCGCGGCTATGAACTCCTCTACGCGGAGAACGGCCGCCAGGGGATTGCCATGGCGCGGCAGGAAAGGCCGGACCTGATCCTGCTTGATGTCATGATGCCCGATATGGACGGATTCAAGGTTTGCCAGTATCTGAAAGGGCACGACGAGACCCGCGATGTTCCGGTGATGTTTCTCACTGCGCGGGGGGCGGAGAGTGACTTCGAGACTGGACGTAAGGCCGGTGGCGACGGTTTTATGACCAAGCCGTTCCAGGCGAGCGAAATCCTTGGTCAGATCGATCGCCTGCTTGCCGGGAGGAGCGCGTCTTGCCGTAGCAGCTTCACCGGGGAGCAGGTCTGAAGACTACTTGCGGTGGAGCTCAGGGCAGGAGCGGGCAGTCAGCGGCGAACCGAAAATCCGGAGAACTCGCCCAGGTAATCAAGCCATTTCGCCGTGATATTTTCGACCCGGGCCGCAGGTGGCCCCTGGTGGCACCAGGCAAGCGCCGCTTCAACGGCGACACGCTCCCCCTCGAAGACGGCGGCAACACTGCCATCCGGGCAGTTTCTGACCCAGCCGGCAAGACCAAGACGGTTTGCCGTGTCCTGCGTCGACTGGCGATAAAACACCCCTTGCACTCGACCGGTGATCGACACTTCCAGTCTGACAAGATTCATGCTCCTTCTCCTATCATGCGAGCGAAGGCCTCCTCGTCGAGAACCGCGATTCCCAGATGCTGCGCCTTGTCCAGCTTGCTGCCGGCGTTCTCTCCGGCCAGGACGTAGTCCGTCTTCTTGCTGACCGAGCCGGCGGCCCTGCCGCCGTTGCGTTCGACCAAAGCTTCGGCGTCCTTGCGGGACCAGCGTGACAGCGTGCCGGTAATGACGAAGACCTTGCCAGTCAGCGGGCCGTCCTGCCTGATGTCTGCCTCTTCCCTGGGAGCGACTCCGGCCTTTCTCAGTTTGTCCAGCAGGAGGAGCTTGTCCGGAGATTCCAGGAAATCGATAATCGAGTCGGCGACCTTCTCGCCGATTTCGTGAATGTTCAGCAACTGCCCGCGGTTACAGGCCGCAAGGTCGTCGAGGGTGGGGAAGCGCCTGGCCAGGATGCGCGCCGTGCTTCTGCCGACATGACGGATGCCGAGGGCGAAAATGAGGCGTGACAGGGGACGGTCCTTGCTCGCCGCGATCGATTGCAGGAGCTTGTCGGCCAACGTCTCGCCCATCCGCTCCATGGCATAGAGGTCTTCCCGGTCGAGGCCGTAAAGATCGGCGACATCAGTGACTTTGCCCGCAGTAATCAACTGGGTGAGCTGCTTCTCGCCGAGACCTTCGATGTCCATGGCATCGCGCGACACAAAGTGCTTGATGCGTTCGATCGTCTGGGCGGGGCAGTGGGGATTGATGCAGCGCGGGACCACTTCGCCCGGCGCCTTGCGTACCGGCTCCGAACACTCCGGGCAATACTCCGGCAGCGGTACCGGTTGCTCGGTGCCGCTGCGCAGCTCGGCCAGCACCCGGACGACGTCGGGAATGACGTCGCCGGCCCGCTCGACGATCACCTGGTCGCCGATGCGGATGTCGAGCCGTTCGATCTCGTCCCAGTTGTGCAGGCTGGCGCGTGCCACCGTGACGCCGCTGATGGAGACCGGGCGGAGATGGGCGACCGGGGTGATTGCTCCGGTGCGGCCGACCTGGAGGCCGATTGCTTCGACGACCGTCTGTTCCTGGCGTGGCGGGAATTTCAATGCGATCGCCCAACGCGGCGAACGGCTGACCATGCCCAGTTCCTGCTGGAGGTCGAGGTCGTTGACCTTGACGACCAGGCCGTCTATCTCGAAGGGGAGGGCCTCCCTGCGTTCCAGCGCTTGTCGGTAGACTGCCAGGACTCCTTCGACTCCAGTCGCGCAGGTGTTGCCGTCATGATTGACCCGCAGCCCCCAGGCCTCGAGTCGTTCGAGCAGCGCCGCCTGGGTGCGGGCGGTTTCGTCCGAGTTCCGGCCGACGCCATAGCAGAATATCTTCAGGGGCCGTGCTGCGGTGACCGCTGCGTCGAGTTGCCTCAGGCTGCCGGCGGCCGCGTTGCGCGGGTTGGCAAAGGTCTTTTCGCCGGCCTCCTCCTGGCTGCGATTGAGCCGGCGGAAATCGTCCAACTCCATGTAGATTTCGCCGCGCACGTCGAGCAGTTGCGGGCAGGGCGGGGTGAGTCTTGGCGGGACGCTCGCCAGGGTGCGGACATTGTCCGTGATGTCTTCGCCGACGAAACCGTCGCCGCGTGTGCTGGCGCGGACCAGTCGTCCGTCTTCGTAAGTCAGCTCGACCGCCACACCGTCGAGCTTCATTTCGCAGGCGTACTCAATTTCAGTCGTGCGGGCCAGGAATGTGGTGCGGAGGCTGGTGTCGAAGTCGCGGAATTCTTCCTCGTTCTTGGCGTTCTTCAGGGAGAGCATCGGCAAAGCATGGGGTGCCGGAGCAAATTTTTCCGACCTCGGGGCGCCGACTTTACGGCTGGGGGAGTCTGCAGTGGCGAGTTCGGGATGTTCCCGCTCGATGGCCAGCAGCTCCCGGAACAGGGCGTCATACTCGGAGTCGCTGATCTCCGGCTGGTCTTCAAGGTGATAGAGCCGGTCGTGGCGTTCGATTTCCCGGCAGAGTTCAGCGTGACGTTGTTGCGGCGCAGGGCTGGTCATGAACGGCTCCAGGCAGGGTGATGCAGGCTCTTTTTCCTCTCCGGCTTATATCACAGCCCGAAAAACAGGGCAACCGACCGTTTAGCCAATTGTCTTTGCCGCGGCTGTCGGTTATAGTCCTGTAAAATCCATACTGTAATGAAGTGAAGAGTGATTTGCGATAATGACTGCTGATCAATGGCTGCACATTTTGGGCCTCCTGTTGCTGTTCGTCCTTTCGGCCTTCTTCTCAGGTTCGGAAACCGCCCTGATGTCGATGGACCGGATGCGGGTCAAGTATCTTGCCGAAAAGAACCGCCCTGGTGCCCGCAAGCTTGCCGAGCTCCTCGAGCGACCCGAAGGGTTGTTAAGCGCAATCCTGGTCGGCAACAACCTGGTGAACATCATGCTTTCGGTGTTCGCGACGATCCTGTTCATCGATCTCTTCGGCCGGCACGGCGAACTGCTGACGATCCTGATATTGACCCCGGTCCTGTTGATTTTTTCCGAGGTCTGTCCGAAGACCTACGCTGCGAACTATCCCGAAAAACTCTCGTTCCGTGTTCTGCACCCGATTCGTTTCGTCATGTGGCTGCTGCGTCCGGTGACCTTTGTCGTCGGCGGCATCTCCCGTCTGATGACGCGCTTCCTGCACGGCGAAAGGGTCCTGCCTATCATCTCCGAAGACGAGATTCGCTCCATCATCGAGTTCGGTGAACACCAGGGTGTCGTCGCCAAGGAAAAGCGCCGCATGCTGCACGGGGTCTTCGACCTCGCCGAGATCCGCGTGCGTGATGTCATGGTCCCCCGGACCGAGGTGGTCGGCATCGAAGTCAACGCGAGCTTTGCCGAGGTTGTGCAGATGGCCGCCCAGGCCAGGCACTCTCGCTTCCCGGTCTACGATGGTGACCTCGACCGGGTGGTCGGCATCATCCACTCGAAGGACATTCTCAACTATCTTGATCGACCCGAGGAGTTCTCGCTGCGCGAGTTGGCCAGGCCGCCCTATTTCGTCCCGGAGGCCAAGCCGATCGAGGCCTTGATGCAGGCCTTCCGACATAAGCATCTGCACCTCGCCGTCGTGGTCGACGAGTACGGCGGGGTGGAGGGGCTCTGTACGCTTGAGGATATTGTGGAGGAGATTGTCGGAGAAATTCAGGACGAATATGACGAGGAGGAGATCCTCGTCAGTTCCCTGGGGCCGCGACGCTACATGGTGGATGGCAGTACCGCCCTGCGCTATATCAATCGCCGTTTTGGCCTGAGCCTCTCGGAGGAGCGAGTCAACACGCTGGCCGGTTTTCTCCTCGATTCCCTCGGCAGTATTCCCGAAGTCGGTGATGTCTGCGAATCCGGGGGCGTCAGGTTCACCGTACGCCAGATCGTGGACCGTCGCATCGAGCAGATCGAAATGCAACTTCCCGCCGAGGATTCTGCCAAATCTTGAGAGGCTGACCGCCCGTATTCGGTTGCCTGACCCGGCCTCCTTACCGCAGTGTCAGGTCAACTTGAGGCGTTTCTTCAAGTTTGTTTTCTATCCCCCTGAAAAATATGAGATTGTCCTCCCCTTGCTTGTCAGGGTAGTGAAAATGTCCCCGGCGGGTGCTCTCGCCAGGCTTCTGATAATCGCCCTAACCCCTTAAAAAATTGAAATATTTCTTGACAGCTGGCGGCCCTGCACCTATAGTTGCCCAGAAGGTGGTGAAATGTGTTTATTTAGGCCAAAGAGGGCCAAATGGGATTTCAGGGCGTCTATTACAATTCAATCGATGCCAAAGGGCGGGTCAGTGTACCGGCGCGTTTCCGCGAGTTGCTCAAGGGTGACTTCGGCGACGACGCCTTGATCGTCACCCAGGACCGTAGCGGCATTGTTGCGTATCCTGTCTCCGAATGGGAGCTTTTTCTGGAGAAGTTCGAGCAGCTGCCGAACGACCAGTTCCGGGAAGATCTCTACTTCACAACCGTCACACCTGCAACGCACTGCACTTTTGATAAACAGGGGCGCATTCAGCTCCCCGTGTCCTTGCGCGAATACTGCCAGCTTGACACTGATGGCCTCCGCGATGTTGTGGTCGTGGGCGGGGCAAGGAAGATTCAGTTCTGGAACAAGTCCATCTATCTCGAGATGCTCGCTGAGGCTGAACGGCGTCTGGCCGATGATCGGCAGAAGCGATTTGCCCTGGGATTGTAGATCTTTGACTTCGGATGCGTTCAGGCATGTGTCGGTTCTGGGTGAGGCGGTCTTGACCTACCTTGAGCCCCACCGTGGCGGCATTTACCTGGATGGCACCCTGGGTGGCGGTGGTCATGCACGCCTGATCCTGGAGGCTTCCGCCCCCGATGGTGTCCTGGTCGGCCTTGACCGCGATGCAGAAGCGCTGGCGGCTGCCGGCGCCAACCTGGCGCCCTTCGGTGAGCGCGCCCTGCTCAGGCAGGGCAACTTCGCCGGGCTGGAAGGTCAGCTCGATACGCTCGGCATCGACCTGGTTGACGGCATCCTGCTGGACCTCGGCGTTTCCTCCCATCAGCTGGACAGCCCGGGGCGTGGGTTTTCCTTTCGCGAGGACGGCCCGCTGGACATGCGGATGAACCCGGCAGAGGGACAGAGTGCCGCCGAAGTAATCGCAGATGCGGAGATGGAGGAGCTGGTGCGGATTTTTCGTGACTACGGGGAAGAGCGCTGGTCGGGGCGGATTGCCCGCGAGATTGTTCGGACCCGTGAGAGCCGGCCGATTCAGACCACGACGCAATTGGCTGAACTGGTCAGCCGCTCGGTCCCGCACGGTCACGTGCCGCAGCGCATTCATCCTGCAACGCGCGTTTTTCAGGCGCTGCGCATTCATGTCAACGGTGAGCTCGACAGCTTGAAGGCAGGATTGGCGGCAGCGCAGCGCAGGCTGAAGAAGGGAGGGCGCCTGGTGGTGATCAGCTTCCACTCCCTGGAGGACCGGATGGTCAAGCATGCTTTCCGCGCTGCGGCCACCGGGTGTGTTTGCCCGCCGCGCCTGGCCGTCTGCGCCTGTGGGCAGCAGCCCTCGGCACGGGTGCTGACCCGGCGCGGGGTGCGGGCCGACGATGCCGAGATTACAGTGAATCCGCGCGCCCGAAGCGCCGTGCTGCGGGCCATGGAACGACTTACAGTAGAGGAGACCAGCCAACATGTCTGATACGACAGTCCGGGCCTTGCCGAAAATCAATGGCTTCACCTTGCACCGCCCCAACCTCATCCCGGTTCTGGGTTTTATCTCGTTGCTCCTGGCAGCGTCGCTCTTCTTCGTCTGGTCGCGGGTGCAGGTGACCACCCTCGAGTACGATATTTCGCAGCTGGAAAGCACCTTGAGAGAAATGCGCCAGGAGACTGCGAGCCTGCGGCTCGAAGCGGCGAGCCTGAGAAATCCGGAAAGGATCGAACGGGTCGCCCGCAAGGAGCTCGGGTTGCGTCTCCCCACCTCTGAACAGGTTGTCACGGTGGATTAATGAAAGGACCGGAGAAAGGAGTTCGCTTTCGCATCCGCTTGATCGGGGCCGTTTTTGTCCTCGTTTTTGCGTTGGTGGCGATGCGGGCCTTCGATCTCCAGGTCCTGCAGGAACAGCAGTGGGGTGAGCGGGCGGAAAAGCAGCACCAGAAGGTCATCCCGCTGACGCCGCAACGCGGCACGATCTTTGATCGCAACGGCGAGGAACTGGCGGTCAGCGTCAACGTTGATTCCATCTATGCCGAGCCGCGCAAGATTCAGGATCGTGACGCCGTCGCCCGCAGCCTGTCCAGGGTGATTGATCTCCCCGTCAAATCGATCAATGCAAAATTGAAGGGCAATGGTGGCTTCGTCTGGCTCAAGCGACAGGTCACGCCAAGCGAGAGCGAGCAGGTGCGGAAGCTGAAGCTCGAAGGTGTGGGGATGATCAAGGAGCATCGGCGCTTCTATCCCAATTCGGGCCTTGCCGCGCACCTTCTCGGCTTTACCGGACTCGATCCTATGGGTCTCGAAGGCCTGGAGCTCAAGTACGACAAGATGATCCTCGGGCGCGGCGGCTACCTGGTCATGGAACGAGACGCGCTCGGTCGAGGCATCGGTGCCGGCAGTCCCCATATCCAGGGGGCCACGCGCGGTCACGATCTCTACCTGACGATCGACAAGAACCTGCAATACATAGCCGAGAGAGAGCTTCACGAAGGGGTGAAGGCTGCTGCAGCCAAGGCCGGGACGGTTGTCATGATCGAGCCGTCGACCGGCAAGATCCTGGCCCTCGCAAGCCACCCGGAATACAATCCGAACGCCTTTTTCCGGCACAAGCCGAACCAGTGGCGCAATCGCACGGTTTGTGACAGTTTCGAGCCGGGATCAACCTTCAAGATATTTCTGATGGCGGCGGCGCTGAACGAGGCCGTCATCAATACGAAACAGAAGATCTACTGCGAGAACGGCACATTCCGCGTTGGTGGCAAGGTGATCAATGATACCAAGCGCCACCAGGATCTGACGCCGGCGGAAATCATCAAGTACAGCTCCAACATCGGGTCGGCGAAGATCGGCAAGATGCTCGAGCGCGCGACATTTTACGAGTACATCCGGGATTTCGGTTTCGGCCAGGTCACCGGGGTTGATCTGCCGGGAGAAGCGAGCGGCTTGCTCCGGCCTTCGGAACGGTGGTTCGAGATTGATCTCGCGGCGATTTCCTTTGGCCAGGGGGTCAGCGTCACGCCGATTCAGCTGGCTGCGGCAACGGCAGCCCTTGCCAACGGCGGCACCCTGATGGAGCCCTACGTTGTCGAACGGATTGTCGACAGCCTGGGTCAGGTCAACGAGGAGCGCAGGCCGCGCGTGGTTCGCAAGGTCGTTGCCCAGGATGTCGCCCAGACGGTGACACGCATGATGGAGATGACAACCGAGGCCGATGGCACGGCGACCAGGGCGCGCGTCCCGGGATTCCGGGTCGCCGGCAAGACCGGTACCGCGCAAAAGGTCGATGCGGTGACGGGGGGCTACTCGGCCGATAAAAGGGTCGGCTCGTTTGTCGGCTTCCTCCCGGTCGAGGCGCCGCGAGTGGTGATCCTGGTGACGATCGACGAGCCGGAAAAAGGCATTTACGGAGGATTGACGGCTGCGCCGGTGTTCTCCAGGGTGGCCGCACAGACGATGCAGTATCTCAAGGTGACACCGAGTGAACAGGTGCCCGGCAGCGAGAAGGCTCCGACTTTGGAACAGTTCTTCGCCATCAAGGCGGCCAGCCCGATCGTCGAGCCCAAGATTGTTGCTGTTGAGGCGACGGAAGAGTCCGGTGGGCCGCAGATGCCGGATTTCAAGGGGTTGAGTTATCGCCAGGTCCTTGAGCTCATGGAGGAAAAACAGCTGAACATAAGTTTTCGCGGGCGCGGCCGTGTGGTTGAACAGTCACCGGGCCCGGGAGTTTCAATCCCTTATGGCGCTCCTGTCTGGGTAAAGATGTCACCGCCAACGTAGAGTTATTCGAGACGCTGAAGACATGACCATGAAGCTTGCTGATCTCTTGAAAGGTTGCCTGATTCGTCAGATGCTTGGCTCGTCTGATGTCGAGGTGACCGGTCTTTGCTATGACTCCCGCCGCGTCCGCAAGGGGGATGTCTTTTTCGCGCTGCGCGGCACCGCCAGTGATGGTCATGCCTTTGTCCCGGTCGCGGTTGCCGGTGGCGCTGCCGCGGTTGTCGTCGAGGAGCCGGTCGCGGGCGTCGATGCAACGACCTGTGTCCAGGTTGACAGTGCGCGCCAGGCCCTGGCGATTGCCTCAGCGAATTTTTACGCCGACCCGACACGGGAGATGCCGGCGATTGGCGTGACCGGCACCAACGGCAAGACGACCATCACCTATCTGCTCGAGGCGATCCTCACCCAGGCCGGGCTTGCCCCTGCGGTGGTCGGCACGATCAACTACCGGTTCGGCAAGGACCTGCGCCAGGCGGCGCACACCACGCCCGAGTCCCTGGATTTGATGAAGCATCTTGAAGAGTTTCGCCAGGCCGGAGCCCGCTCGCTGGTCATGGAGGTCTCTTCCCATGCCCTTGACCAGCATCGCGCCGATGGCGTGCATTTCAAGGTCGGGGTCTTTACCAACCTGACGCTGGACCATCTCGATTATCATCCGGACATGGAGCATTACTACGCCAGCAAGCGGCACCTGTTCGCCCGCCTCCTGCCGCGTGACGGCGGCCGTGCTGTCATCAACATCGACGACAGCTATGGACGTCGCCTGGCGGGTGAACTGGAGTCGGCCCTGACCTGCGGCCGCCGGGACGAAGCTGACGTCCGGCCGGAGCAGCTTGAGGTGTCGCTTGCCGGTATCCGCGGGCGCGTCCTGACTCCGGCCGGTTCCGTCGAGGTCAAGAGCGCCCTGCTCGGCGATTACAACGTCGAGAACCTGCTGTGTGCTATCGGTGCGGCCGTCGCGCTGGACCTGCCGCCCGAGGTGATTGCCGCCGGCCTGGCCAACGCCCCGGGAGTTCCGGGACGCCTCGAGCGGATAGAAAACGACCTTGAGGCGATTGTTCTGGTCGACTATGCGCACACCGGCGATGCCCTGCAAAGGGTGATCGCTGCCATGCAGGACCTCAAGCCGGCCCGGATCCTGACCGTGTTCGGCTGCGGCGGAGATCGCGACCGCAGCAAACGACCGGTGATGGCGGAGGTCGCCGCGCGTGGTTCGCACATCGCCATCGCCACCTCGGACAATCCGCGAACGGAAGACCCGATGAGGATTCTGGACGATGTCCGGGTCGGACTTGACCGGGTCCATGCGCGGGAATGGGCCAAGGCTGAAGCCGCCGAAGAGGCAGGTAAGGGCTATGTTGTCATCCCGGACCGCCGGGAGGCGATCCGCTTTGCTGTCAGCCTGTTGCAAGCCGGAGACCTGTTGCTCGTGGCCGGCAAGGGCCATGAGGACTATCAGATCCTTGGCACGTCGCGCGTTCATTTCGACGACCGGGAGGAATTGCGTGCCGCACTCGCCGAAAGGGGTCGCATATGATTCGCATGGATGCACGTAAGGTCGCCGAGTTTACCGGGGGACACCTGTTGCAGAACGGGGCCTCGGTGGAAATTCACGGGTTTTCGACCGACAGCCGAACGGTCCAGCCCGGAGAGCTTTTCATCCCCTTGCGCGGCGAGAAATATGATGGCCATGACTACCTGACCCAGGCGGTAGAGCGCGGCGCGGCGGCTTGCCTCAGCGAAGAGATCATCGGCGGCCTGCGTGTGCCGGTCATCAAGGTCGCCGACACGCTGAAGGCGCTCGGAGATCTGGCCGCTGCCGTGCGGCGCCAGTTTTCCGGACCGGTCGTCGGCATCACCGGCACGACGGGCAAGACGACCTGCAAGGAGATGCTGGCGGCGATTCTCGCCAGCCTGGGCCCCGGCCTCAAGTCGGCGGGCAATTACAACAACCTGGTTGGCGTGCCGTTGACACTCTTCGGACTGCAGCCGCATCATTGCTGGGCGGTTATCGAAATGGGGATGAGCGCCCGCGGCGAAATCGCGCGCATGGCTGAAATCGCCGTGCCGAGGCTCGGAGTGATCACCAACATCGGCGCCGCGCACCTGGAAAAGCTCGATGGCATCTCCGGTGTGGCGCGCGCCAAGGGTGAGCTCTTTATCGGCCTGCCGGCCAACGGCATCGCCCTGATCAACGCCGACGACCCACAGGTCACCCAGCTGCCGGTGGCCAACGGCGTCCGGCGGATACTGTTCGGAATGCATCAAGTCGCCGCAGTAAGGGGCGAACGGATCACGGCGCAGAACGGCTCGGTCAGCTTTGACCTGATCGTGGAAGGCCGGACGAAGAGGGTGCGTCTGCCGATTCCCGGCCGGCACAACGTGTCCAATGCTCTGGCGGCGGCCGCCGCCGCTTCGGCGCTCGGCGTCGAACTTGCCGCGATTGCCGCCGGTCTCGAGGCCTTCCAGCCTTGTCCGGGCCGGATGGAGCTGATTGAGCTCCCGGGGGAGATCGTCATCCTGGAAGACAGCTACAATGCGAACCCCTTGTCGGTGCGCGCCGCCCTCGACGCGCTGCGCGACCTCGGAACCCGGGGGCGGCGGATCGCCGTTCTGGGGGACATGCTCGAGCTCGGGCCGTCCGCGGCGGAGCTGCATCAGCAGATCGGCCGGGTTGCCGCTGAGAGGGTCGACCGGCTGTTCACCTGTGGACCCCTGGCGAAAGAAATCGCGCGCGGAGCCGTCGAGGCCGGACTGAGTGATGAGCATGTCTGCGCGGTGACCAGCCACGAAGACCTGACGGCACGCCTGTTCGCCATACTGAAGCCGGGCGACCGGATTCTGATCAAGGGCTCGCGTGGCATGCGCATGGAAAAAGTGACCGCCGCTTTGCGTAATCTGCAGCAACCAAATGCAGTCAACGGTGCCTGACGGAGGAGACCTGTGCTCTATCATCTGCTCTATCCGCTGCATACCGAGTTCTCGGTTTTCTACGTCTTCCGGTTTATTACCTTCCGGACGATCTATGCCGCCATCACGGCGCTGGTCATCAGCTTCCTGCTCGGGCCCTGGCTGATCGAGAAGCTTTCCGCGCTGCAGCTGGGCCAGAGCATCCGTCGCCTCGGCCCGGAGTCTCATTTCAAGAAAGAGGGGACGCCGACCATGGGCGGCGCACTGATCCTGTTCGCCATCGTGTTGCCGACCCTGCTCTGGGCCGACCTGACCAACATGTATGTTTGGCTGACACTGCTGGTGACGATCGGCTACGGTGTCATCGGCTTTACCGATGACCTCCTCAAGGTTCGCAAGAAGAACAGTGACGGGCTGTCGCCGCGCAGGAAAATGTTCTGGCAGATGCTGATCGCCTTCGGTGTCGGCATGGTCCTGATGACCTATCCCGGGTTCCAGACGACCCTGGCGGTGCCGTTCTTCAAAGGGGTTAATCCCGACCTCGGCTGGTTCTATGTGCCCTTTGCCATGCTGGTGATCATCGGCGCCAGCAACGCCGTCAATCTCACCGACGGCCTTGACGGTCTGGCGATCGGACCGGTGATCATTGCCGCCGGCACCTACCTGCTGTTCGCCTATGTCGCCGGACACGCGACCCTGTCGAGCTACCTGCAGATCAACGGTGTCAAGGGGGCCGGAGAGCTGTCGATCCTGTGCGGGGCGATGGTCGGCGCCGGGCTCGGCTTCCTCTGGTTCAACACGTATCCGGCGCAGGTTTTCATGGGGGATATCGGCAGCCTGTCTCTCGGCGGGGCCATCGGCACCATCGCCGTGATCACCAAGCAGGAGATCGTGCTGGTGATCGTCGGCGGCATCTTCGTCATGGAGGCCCTGTCGGTGATCGTGCAGGTCGCGTCGTTCCGCCTGTACGGCAAGCGGGTCTTTCGCATGGCGCCGATTCATCATCATTTTGAACTCAAGGGCTGGCCTGAACCGAAGATCATCGTGCGGTTCTGGATCATCAGCTTCATCCTGGCGCTGGTCGCCCTTTCGACGCTGAAGTTGAGATAAATGACGCGAGAATACCGGGACAAACAGATCGTGGTTGTCGGCGCCGGAGCTTCCGGGTGCAGCATGGCACGCTTTTTTACCGCCCGCGGCGCCCGGGTGACCTTGTCGGATTCACGCCCCGCCGACGTGCTGCCACAGAGCGACGACCTGCGTGCGGTCGGTGTGCGTCTCGATTTCTCAGGGCACACCGAGGACATCTTTGCGGCAGCTGACCTGGTGGCCATCAGCCCGGGCGTTCCCCTGACGGTGCCGGTCCTGCGACGCTGCATGCAGACGGGCATCCCGATTCTCGGTGAGATCGAGATTGCCTGGCGCGAACTCGAAGGCCAGGTGATCGGCATCACCGGCACCAACGGCAAGTCGACCGTAACGACGCTGATGGGCGGCATGTTCCAGGCCTGGGGGAAGAAGACGTTTGTCGGCGGCAACCTCGGCACACCGCTGGTCGATGCCGTCGGCCAGGGCTGCGAGTGGCATGTTGTCGAGCTCTCGTCGTTCCAGTTGGAGACGATCGAGAGTTTTCACCCCCGCTATGCCGTGCTGCTGAACATCACCGAGGACCATCTCGATCGTTATCGGGACATGGACGAGTACCTTGCGGCGAAGATGCGCCTGTTCGAGAACCTCGACGCCGCCGACATCGCCATTCTCAATGCCGATGACCCGATGGTGGTGGCCGCTGCAGAAGGAATCATGGCACAGAAGGTGTGGTTCAGCAGCACCCGTTCCCTCGAATGTGGCATGTGCCTGGTCGAGGATCGCATCCTCTGGCGTTGGCAGGACAGGGAACTCATCTTTCCTGTGGACCAACTGCAACTGCGTGGCAGGCACAACCAGGAGAACGTCATGGCGGCGCTGATTCCACCCTTGCTTGAGGGTTGTCCGCCGGAAGTCGCCTGGAACGTCGCCGCGGATTTCACCGGACTGCCGCATCGCATGGAACTTCTCGGAGAGTTCAACGGGGCCGCCTGGTACAACGATTCCAAGGGGACCAACATCGGCAGCGTTGTCAAAAGCCTCGCCGGCCTCGATGCGCCGGTCGTCCTGATTGCCGGCGGCAAGGACAAGCACGGCGACCTGTCGCCCCTGGCCGGACCGATCGAAGAGAAGGTCGCTCACCTGGTCCTCATCGGTGAAGCCGCCGGGCGCATGGCCGCGGAGTTCACCGGCCTGACGAACATCCACCTGGCCAGGAGCATGGCCGATGCAGTTGCGCAGGCCGCCGCCCTGTGCGAGCCCGGCGGCGCGGTCCTGCTGTCACCCGGTTGTTCGAGCTTCGACATGTTTCGCAACTACGAGGAGCGCGGGAGGGTCTTTGCCGAGGCCTTCCGTGAATTGACTCCGCAAGGGCAGTGTCATGGAAATTAGACAAGGACCAGACCATTCGATCCTGTTGCTGGCGGTCTGCCTGACCTGCCTCGGCGTCGTCATGGTCTTTTCCTCGTCTTCGATCATGGCCGTTCGCGGGTATGGCGACAGCCTGCATTTCCTCAAGCGCCAGGGTGTTTACGCCATATTGGGCTTCGGCATGATGGCCCTGATGATGAACGTGCGTCTTGAACTGCTGCGCAAGGCGGCCTGGCCGGTGCTGATCTGCTGCCTCCTGATGTTGATCGTGGTGCTGGTCCCCGGCATCGGCAAGAAGGTCGGCGGCGCGGCCCGTTGGCTGCGCGTGGGTGGGATCACCTTCCAGCCGGCGGAATTCGCCAAGATCGGACTGATCCTGTTCCTGGCGCATTCGCTCGCCCGCAAGCAGGAAAAGGTCAAGAGCTTCCGGCGCGGTCTGCTGCCCTACATGCTGATTCTCGCCATCCTCCTCGGGCTGCTGCTGTTGCAGCCGGACCTGGGGAGTGCGATTACGCTCGGCGTGGTCGCCGCGGCGATGCTCATGGTCGCCGGAACGCGCTTGATCTACCTGTTCCTGATCGGTGCGACGACGATGCCGTTCCTTTACTGGCTGGTGATGAGCGCCGACTACCGCAAGCGACGCATCATGGCGTTTCTCAACCCCTGGGAAGACCCGAGTGACACCGGCTTCCAGATCATTCAGAGCTGGATCGCCTTCGGTTCGGGCGGCGCCTTCGGCAAGGGGCTGGGTGAGAGCAAGCAGAAGCTGTTCTTCCTCCCCGAGGCGCATACCGATTTCATCTTTTCGGTGATCGGTGAAGAGCTCGGCTATGTCGGCGTCATCGTGATCGCGGCGATGTTCATGCTGCTGATCCTGAGAGGATTTCGTACCGCCCTGAACGCGCCCGACGAATTCAGCTGCTACCTGGCCTTCGGGCTCACGCTGTTGATCGGCATGCAGGCGTTCGTCAACATGGCCGTGGTCATGGGGATGGTCCCGACCAAGGGGCTGGCCCTGCCGTTCCTCTCTTACGGCGGGACGAGCCTGGTAACGACTTTGGCTGCCATCGGCATCCTGCTCAACGTGTCGCGGCACCTGCCGGGAGAAGTGCGATGAAACTGCTGCTGGCCGGTGGAGGCACCGGCGGACATCTCTTCCCGGCCATTGCCCTGGCCGAGCAGCTCAAGCGCGAGGAGCCACTGAGCGAAGTGCTGTTCGTCGGGACCGAGAGAGGCCTGGAGTTCAGGTTGCTGCCCGAACTCGGCTGGCCGCTGCGCACCATCGACATGAGCGGCTGGGCCGGACTCGACATCCTGGCGAAGGTCAAGGTGCTTGGCAAAATCGTCAGGAGCGTTTTCGACTCGCGTAACATCCTGCGCGAATTCGCCCCGGACGTTGTGGTCGGCGTCGGCGGTTATGCCTCGGTGCCGGTCCTGATTGCCGCGAAGACGCTCGGCATCCCCTACCTGGTGCACGAGCAGAACGCCTGGCCCGGGCTGGCCAACCGCCTGCTCGGCCGCTGGGCGCGGCGCGTCTGCCTGTCGTTTGCCGAGGCCGATCGGGCCTTCCACAGCAGCGCCACGGTCCTCACGGGCAACCCGGTGCGCAGTGGCATGGAAGACTGCCCGAACATTGCCGGGAACGGCCCGTGCCTGCTGGTTTTCGGCGGCAGCCAGGGGGCGCGCGCCATCAACCGGGCGATCGTGGCGGCCCTGCCGCTCCTTGAAGCATGGAAGGACAGAGTGCAGATCGTGCATCAGACCGGAGAGCGCGAGCACCAGGAGGTTGCAGAAGCTTATCGCGCGGCAGGTTGGACCACCGCGGAAGTGGTGCCCTTCATCAAGGAGATGGCCCAGGCCTACTCCCGGGCGACCCTTGTGGTATGTCGGGCCGGGGCGACGACCCTTGCCGAGCTGACGGTGTGCGGTCGTCCGGCGATTCTCATCCCCTTTCCGCATTCTGCCGCCGGGCACCAGGTGGTGAATGCCCAGGCGATGGCGACCAAGGGGGCGGCGTTGATGTTGCTCGAAGCCGACCTGACTGCCGAGCGCCTTGCCAGGCTGATCGACGGCTTGCTGCACGACCCCGCCAGTGTCCAGTCGATGGCTGCTGCGGCCAAAGGGCTGGCACGCCGGGGGGCTGCCGCAAGGCTGCTGCAGGAGTGTCGGAGCGTTTTGGCGGAAACCCGCGAAAGGACAGGCCATGTACGGCAAGATTCATAAAATCCATTTCGTCGGCATCGGCGGCATCGGCATGAGCGGTATTGCCGAGGTGCTCATCAACCTCGGTTACCAGGTCTCGGGATCCGACCTCAGGGAGACTGATATCACCCGGCGGCTGGTCAGCCTGGGCGGCAAGGTTGCCTATGGCCACCGCCTGGAAAATCTAGAAGAAGTCGATGTCGTGGTGACCTCGACGGCGGTTGACCGCAAGAATCCGGAGGTCCAGGAAGCGCACCGTCGCAAGATCCCGGTCATCCCGCGGGCCGAGATGCTGGCCGAACTGATGCGCATGAAGTACGGGGTCGCCATCGCCGGCACGCATGGCAAGACCACCACGACCAGCATGGTGGCGACGGTCCTGTCGCATGGCGGCATCGACCCGACCGTGGTGATCGGCGGTCGCCTCGATTCCATCGGCTCGAACGCCAAGTTGGGGCAGGGCAAGTTCCTGGTGGCCGAAGCCGACGAATCGGACGGTTCGTTCCTCAAGTTGTCGCCGACCATCGCCGTGGTCACCAACGTCGATGCCGATCACATGGACTTCTACAGCGACCTGGATGAAATCCGTGCGACCTTTGTCGATTTTATCAACAAGGTGCCGTTTTACGGGCTGGTCGTCCTCTGCCTTGATGATGAGAACCTGCAGGGGTTGATCCCCCAGGTCGGCAAGCGGCTGATGACCTACGGCCTGACCAGCCAGGCGGATTTTCAGGCCTCGGATATCCGCCACAAGGCCGACCGCACCAGCTTCCAGGTGCACTTCCGCGGTGAAGTCCTCGGCCGCCTGAATATCCGCATGCCGGGACGCCACAACGTCCTCAATGCGCTGGCCGCCGTGGCCGTCGGTATGGAGCTCGACCTGCCGTTCGCTGTCATCGCCGAAGGGTTTCAGGACTTCGGTGGCGTGGGACGTCGATTCCAGATCAAGGGTGAAGTGGCCGGCACGATGGTTGTTGACGACTACGGCCATCATCCGGCGGAAATCAAGGCGACCCTGTCCGCCGCGCGCGGCGGCTGGGATCGGCGGATCGTCGCCGTCTTCCAACCGCACCGCTACAGTCGCACCAAGGCGCTGTTCGAAGATTTCACCAAGGCTTTTTACCAGGCCGATCATGTCGTCCTGATGGACGTTTATGCCGCCGGTGAAGAGCTGATAGAAGGGGTTTCGGCAGACAAGCTCGCTGCCGGTATCACCGGCCACGGACATCGTTCGTGTTGCTACACCGGGTCAGCAGAAGCGACCCTGGAACATCTCGCGGAAGTGGTCCAGTCCGGAGACATCGTCATCACGCTCGGCGCCGGCAACATCTGGCAGATCGGTGAAGCGCTGCTCACCCGACTCGGGGCTCCGGCCAATAAGGATTGACGGCATGCAAGAACGCGTAGAAGTGAAAAACAAACGGGTCGCCGTCCTGATGGGAGGGCTGTCCGCCGAACGCGAGATTTCCCTGCGTACGGGGAATGCCGTTCTGCAGGCCCTGCTGGACAGCGGTGTTGACGCCGTGGCCGTCGACGCCGGGCGCGACCTGCCGAATCAGTTGAGCGCGGTCGCGGCCGACGTGGCCTTCATCTGCCTGCACGGACGTTACGGCGAGGACGGGACCGTCCAGGGACTGCTGGAGCTGATGGGGATCCCCTACACCGGCAGCGGCGTCATGGCATCGAGCGTGGCGATGGACAAGGTCGTCACCAAGCAGCTGCTGCTTTACCACGAGATTTCGACCCCGGGTTTCCTGGTCTTCCGCAAGGGCGACGACCGTGAAGCGCTCCTGGCGCGCTGCAAGCACTTCCCCCTGGTGGTCAAGCCGTCGCGGGAAGGTTCCACCATCGGTGTGAGCATCGTCCGAGATCGGGCCCAGTTGGCCGAGGGTCTCGACGAAGCGCTCAGGCACGACAGCCTGGTGCTGATCGAGGACTTCATCCAGGGCGATGAAGTCACGGTCAGCGTGCTCAACGACGAACCATTGCCGATCATACAGATCGTCCCCAAGGGCGGTTTTTACGATTACCAGTCAAAGTACACACCGGGCCAGACCGAGTACCTGCTGCCGGCGCCCATCGACCCGGTCCTCTACAGCCGCCTCCAGGCCGTAGCGGTAGAGGCCTGCCGGGCGCTTGCATGCCGTGGCGCAGCCCGGGTCGACTTCATGGTGCGGGAAAAAGAGTTCTTCTGTCTTGAAGTCAATACGATTCCGGGCATGACGGCGACCAGCCTGCTGCCGAAAGCGGCAATGGCTGCCGGAATCTCTTTCGGCGAACTGGCGCTGAGAATTCTCGACGATGCCGGGCTGAACAAATAGGACGGGAGCAGACGTCAGCGGACAAAGCGATGAACGACCTGAAAGCGAACAACCAGAAGAAGATCAAAACCAACCGGCGCAAGAAGGAGAAACAGCCGCGCGACTGGAAGAAGCTCTTCCATTGCCTGCTGCGGATCGGGATTGCCTCGGGGACCGGTTTTCTTCTCGCCAGTGGCGCTTTCCTGACGGCTCAGTTGCTGCTGGAATCAGGATATTTTGCGGTCAAGCAGGTGCGGGTCGAGAACCCTGACCGGGTTTCCGCCGAGGAGATCCTCGAGGCCTCCGATATCAAGACCGGCGACAATCTGTTCGACCTCGAGCTGCACATGATCGGGCGCAAGATCGAGGAAAAACCCTGGATCGCCCGCGCGGAGGTCGAGCGGATTTTTCCGGACCAGGTCGTCATTCGCGTTGTAGAACGGCAAGCCAGGGCGATCATTGACCTCGACTACCTGTACTACGTCGATGCCGGCGGCGATATTTTCAAGATGCTCGAGGCCGGCGACGCGCTCAACTTCCCGGTCATCACCGGGATCGATCGGCAATCCCTGCTGGAGCATGCCGAAAAGAGCGTCGATTGCCTGAAGCTGGCGCTGCGCCTGATGGAAGTCCTCGACCAGCGGTCGTTGTTCAACCTGGACGACGTTTCCGAGATTCATTATGACTCCCAGGAGGGGTTGATCGTCCATACGCAGATCGGAGGCGTTCCGGTCCTGCTCGGACGTGACGGTTTCGAAACCAAGCTGGACCGGCTGGAAAAGATATTCGTTGACCTGGAGCCACGCCTGACGGCGCTCAAATACATCGATCTTAACGTTACCGATCGCGTGATCGTCAAACTCGACGTCAAGCCAATTGGCGGCAAAAGTTAGCAAAACAGACAGGGAAGGGGTGACACATGAACAGTAAACGGGAGAACCTGATCGTCGGCCTGGATATCGGCACGACCAAGATCTGCGCCATCGTCGGTGCGATGACTGCCGAAGGGCTGGATATCGTCGGCATCGGCACCAGCCCCTCGCGCGGTCTGCGCAAAGGGGTGGTGATCAACATCGAAAGCACGGTCGGCGCCATCCGCAAGGCGCTTCAGGAGGCCGAGCTGATGGCGGGGTGCGAAATCAAGACGGTCTTCGCCGGGATCGCCGGCGGCCACATCAAGGGTTTGAACTCCCAGGGGGTGATCGCCATCAAGAACCGCGAGGTGACCAACGAGGACGTGCGGCGCGTGATCGATGCCGCCAAGGCGCTGGCCATCCCGATGGACCGCGAGGTGATCCACATCCTTCCCCAGGAATTCATCATCGACGACCAGGATGGCATCAAGGAGCCCCTCGGCATGAGCGGGGTGCGTCTCGAGGCGCGCGTGCACATCGTCACCGGTGCCGTCGCCAGCGCCCAGAATATCATCAAGAGCTGCAACAAGGCCGGAGTCGATGTCGGCGACATCGTTCTGGAGCAGCTCGCCTCGTCGGAGGCGGTCCTCGCCGCCGACGAGAAGGAGCTCGGCGTCGCCCTGGTCGACATCGGCGGCGGCACGACCGACATCGCCATCTTCGTCGATGGCGCGATCAAGCATACGTCGGTGCTGTCGCTCGGCGGCAACCACCTGACCAACGACATCGCCGTCGGTCTGCGTACACCGATGGCGGAAGCCGAAAAGATCAAGCGCAACTCGGGCTGCTGCCTCACCTCGATGGTCGGCAAGGACGAAACCATCGAAGTGCCGTCGGTCGGCGGGCGTGAGCCGCGTATCCTGTCGCGCCAGCTGCTGGCGGAAATCCTCGAACCGCGGGTCGAAGAGATCTTCACCCTGGTGAATCGCGAGATCGTCAAGAGCGGCTACGAAGACCTGATCGCCTCGGGCGTGGTCATAACCGGCGGTTCGGCCATCCTGCCGGGCATGCCGGAGCTGGCCGAGCAGATCTTCGATCTGCCGGTGCGGCGTGGCGTACCGATCGATATCGGCGGCCTCGTCGATGTGGTCAACTCGCCGATCTACGCGACCGGCGTCGGCCTGGTGAAGTACGGCAGCCGGAACATGCAGACCCGCAACTTCACGATCGGCCAGGAAAACCTGTTCGACAAGGTCGCCCGGCGGATGAAGGAATGGTTCGGAGAATTTTTCTAGGAAAAAAAACCGTTAACTCAACCCGGCCCGCACTACGGAGAAGTGCCGGCCACAACCATGACGGAGGGAGTCATCATGTTCGAATTTGACGAGAGTGTAGAGCAGGTAGCGAAGATCAAGGTGGTCGGAGTCGGCGGCGGTGGCAGCAACGCGGTCAATACCATGATCGCCGCCAGGATCGATGGTGTCGATTTCATGGTGGCCAACACCGACGCCCAGGCGCTGCGGGCCAACCTGGCGCCGATGCGCGTGCAACTCGGACAGAAGCTCACTAAGGGGCTCGGCGCCGGCGCCAATCCCGAGGTCGGGCGTGAAGCGGCACATGAGGATCGCGCCCGGATTGCCGAACTGCTGCAGGGGGCCGACATGGTCTTCATCGCCGCCGGTCTAGGTGGCGGCACCGGCACCGGCGCCGCGCCGGTCATCGCCGAGGTCGCCAAGGAGTTGGGCGCGCTGACGGTGGCCGTCGTCACCAAGCCGTTCGGTTTCGAAGGCAAGCAGCGGATGCTCAAGGCGGAGCAGGGCGTGGAAGAGCTGAAGAACATCGTCGACTCGCTGATCCTGATCCCCAATGACCGCCTGAGCGGCCTGGCGGGGAAGAAGATGGGCATCGTCGACGCCTTCCGCCCGGCCGATGACGTGCTGCGCCAGGCGGTGCAGGGGATTTCCGACCTGATCACCACCCATGGCATGATCAACGTCGACTTCGCGGACGTCAAGGCCGCGATGAGCGAGCGCGGCATGGCCATGATGGGCATCGGCGTCGGCGAAGGCGAGAACCGCGCCGTCGACGCGGCGCAGCAGGCGATCAGCAGCCCGCTGCTCGAAGATATCGACATCTCCGGCGCCAAGGGCGTGCTGGTCAACGTCACCGGTTCCTCGAGCATGACCATGGATGATTACGAGGAAGTCGCCAACATCATCCATTCCAAGGTCCACGAAGACGCCAACATCTTCATCGGCCTGGTGATCAACGAAGAGATGGGCGACCGCGTCAAGGTGACCGCCATCGCTACCGGCTTCGGCGGGGTTTTTGACGCCTCCCGTCCTTCGACCAAGGACCTGGGCCGACCCAACCCGATACCCAGCCCGGCCAAGATAGACCGCGACGTACCGGCCTTCATCCGCAAGCAGAACCTGGACAAGCCGCGCGCCGGGATGCGTATGGGCGGCCTGACCGAGGAGGAGGAATACGATATTCCGACATTCCTGCGCAAGCGCGTCGATTAAGGCGCAAGAGCACATCCGCGGGGCCGGAACACGGTCCTGACGGCTGACAATTGGAATTCATTTCTGTGGCTTGATGGCGCGCGCGCTGCCGTGTCGGTTCTCCGACCGGCGCCAGCGGTGGTGTGCAGAAACGACATCAAACCTGTGATCGGACTCCCTCACTCACCTTTGGGCCGCCTTGTGCGGCCCTTTTTTTGCGACCTATAATCAAAGTCAAGTCTCGAACATTTTTACGCAGACGCAAAGGAGAGGGGACAGTAGCAATTTTTGAGCAGAATTAAGTGATTGAATGAGCAAATTGTCTTCGCGTCTTTCTTTAACCTTGGCGTCTTTGCGTTGAAATGTGTGGATTTTCTATTGGTTTTTTCGATTTTTTAGATACGGGGTTGATACTTGACCAGTGAGGAGGTGGGGTCTGGCGGGGAAAGATACCTGGTGAAACATGTCATTGCGAGGTCAGCTCAATCAGCCGGCGTGGCTGGACCTGTTCTTGCCCATTTGCTTGGAAGTGTACATCGCCTTGTCGGCAAGGGCGACCATTTCTGCGGGGCTGTCGAGGTTGCCGTTGAACAGGGTCGTGC
>JBFIMV010000002.1:0-29087 GCA_041611575.1 Desulfuromonadales bacterium
AAGTACCAGGCCGTGGCCGGCGGCGTCGACGCCGCCACGGTGGTCAACCCGCTGCCGCACGTCCTGATGCTCACGGCGATCGTCGTCGGCGTCAGCGTAACCGGTGTGGCGCTGGCCGTGCTGCAGCGCATCCATCGTGAGTACGGCACTCTCGAAGAAGACGAGATTCTGGAGAAGGTCAGGCGATGACAGCTACCAACCTGCCTTTGTTCGTGCTGGTCGCCCCTCTCCTTGCGGCCCTGGCCGTCAACCTGCTGGGGCGCTCGTCCCGCCAGTGGATCGCGCCGTTGGTGCTCGGCTCGCTGGCATTCACCGTTTTCGGTTCGGTGATCACGCTGGCCCGCGTGATCAGCCAGGGGACCATGCGCTACACGGTCGGCAACTGGCAGCCGCCGTTCGGCATCGAGCTGGTGGTCGATCCCCTGAGCGCCCTGATGATGCTCCTGATCGCCGTGGTCGCCCTGCTGGCCTCCTTCTCGTCGCTGAAGAGCGCCGAACAGGAACTGCCGGGGCGGGAGCATTTCTTCTTCACCCTCTACCTGATCCTGATCACCGGCCTGTTCGGCCTGGTGCTGACCGGCGATGCCTTCAACCTTTATGTCCTCTTGGAGATCACCTCGATCACCAGTTACGGCCTGATCGCCATGGCGCCGGGCCGGGCGGCGCTCTCCAGCTTCAACTACATCATCATGGGCTCGATCGGCGCCTGCTTCTACCTGCTCGGGGTCGGTTACATCTACATCCTGACCGGCACCCTGAACATGGCGGACATCGCCAACATCCTGCCAACGCTCGACGCGCCGATTGCCACCGCCACCGCCATCGCCTTCTCCCTGGTCGGCCTGTGGATCAAGATGGCCTTCTTCCCGCTGCACGGCTGGCTGCCCAACGCCTACGGGCGTGCCCCCACCGGGGCCGGCACCATGGTGGCGCCGCTCATGACCAAGGTGACGGTCTACCTGATGGTCCGCGTCATCCTGTCGATGTACACCCCGGAGATGGTCTTTGCCCAGCAGGAGGTCGCTGACCTGGTGGTCTGGGCGGCGGCCATCGCCATCCTGTGCGGTTCCGCCATGGCCCTCGGACAGCAGGACCTGCGGCGCATGCTGACCTACATCATCATCGCCGAAGTCGGTTACATGGTCGGCGGCGTCTTCCTGGCCAACGCCAACGGTTTGACCGGCAGCATCCTGCACATCGTCAACGACGCCCTGATGACCCTCTGCCTCTTCCTGGTGGTCGCCGCCATCATCTATCGCCAGGGGAGCGTGTCGCTGGTCTCGCTGCAGGGGATCTTCCACCGCATGCCGGTGACCATGGCCGTCTTCACGCTGGGGGCCTTCGCCATGATCGGCGTGCCGCCGACCTGCGGCTTCTTCAGCAAGTGGTACCTGATCCTCGGCGGCATTGACGCCGGCCATTGGGAATTCGTCGCCGCCCTGGTGGTCAGCAGCCTGGTCAACGCGGTGCTCTTCTTCCGTGTCATCGAGCTCGCCTATTTCGGTTCCCTGGCGGACGGCGAGCACCACGAGCATGCCAAGTCTGAACGCCACGAGGCCCCGTGGTGGATGCTCAAGCCGCTGGTGCTGACCGCCATCCTGCTGATCGTCGTGGGCCTGAGCACCGGGCCATTGGTCAACAATGTGATCCGGTTGATGATTCCGATCGGGTTCTGAGAGCGATATGACACCGACTGTTTCCATCTGGCCGCTGGCCGCGATACTGGTCTCCCTGCTCGGGGCTTTGCCGATCCTCCTCGCCGATCGTCAGCCGAACCTGCGCGAGAGCTGGACCATCCTCATCGCCCTGGCCAAGCTGACGATCGTCGCCTCGCTGCTGCCGGGCGTACTGTATGGGGACGGCTACCTCTTCACCCTGGCCGAGGTTCTGCCGGGTGTGCCAATCGTGTTGCGGGTCGATGCCCTGGGGATGGTCTTCGCCCTGGTTGCCTCCAGTCTCTGGCTGTTCACCTCGATCTATTCGATCGGTTACATGCGGGCGCTCGACGAACACGCCCAGACCCGTTACTTCGCGTCCTTTGCCGTGGCCATTTCGGCGACCCTCGGTGTCGCCTTCTCCGGCAACCTGCTGACCATGTATCTCTTCTACGAGATGCTGTCGCTCTCCACCTACCCGCTGGTCACCCATGAGCAGAATGCCGAGGCCCGCGCCTCAGGGCGCAAGTACCTGACCTACATCCTCGGCACGTCGATCGGCCTGGCGCTGCCGGCCATGCTCATGACCTACGCGGTCGCCGGAACCCTCGATTTCACCCCCGGCGGCATCCTCGCCGGCAAGGCTTCTCCGGAGCTGCTGGCGCTGCTGCTGGTACTCTTCCTGTTCGGCTTCGCCAAGGCGGGACTGATGCCGTTCCATGGCTGGCTGCCGGCAGCCATGGTGGCGCCGACCCCGGTCAGCTCCTTCCTGCATGGCGTGGCGGTGGTCAAGGCCGGGGTGTTCGCCATTCTGCGCGTGCTGTTCGACATCATCGGGCCGAACACCCTGCAGCAGGCCGATCTCGGCTGGATCGTCACCACCCTGGCCTCGGTGACGCTGCTGGTCGCCTCGCTGATTGCCCTGACCCAGGACAGCATGAAGCGCCGGTTGGCCTACTCCACGGTCGGCCAGCTCTCCTACATGGTGCTGGGCGCCGGGATGATTTCGGCCATCGGCATGGCCGGCGGGGTGCTGCACCTGGTGATGCACGCCTTTGGCAAAATCACCCTGTTCTTCTGTGCCGGGGCGATCTACGTTGCCAGCAAGAAGAAGTACATCAGCCAGATGGATGGACTCGGCCGCAAGATGCCGATCACCTTCTTCGCCTTCTTCCTCGGTGCCATGAGCATCATCGGCCTGCCGCCGCTGGGCGGTTTCATCAGCAAGTGGAACCTGGTGCTCGGCGCCGTCGACGGCGGCCAGCTGACGCTGCTGGCGGTGCTGCTGTTCAGCTCCCTGCTGAACGCCGCCTATTTCCTGCCGGTCGTTTACCGCGCTTTTCTCAGCCCTCTCCCCGCTGGTGCAACGGAAGGGTTCAAGGAGGCGCCGCTTTACTGTCTCGTGCCGCTCTGCGTAACCGCGGTCGCATCGCTGGCCCTGTTTTTTTTCCACGATGTGTTTCTGCAACTGGCGCAGAGAGCCCTGGGAGGTTGAACCATGGCTGACGAAATTCATGACGATATTCAAAGGAACGAGCAAGGTGAAATCATCGTTCTTGGCCATGCCCCCTGGCCGGGTTACCGCAAGGCCTTCTATGTCGTATTTGTTCTGGGGAATCTCTACCTGCTGCTGGCCTTCAGTGGCCTGTTGTCCTCGGGAGCGCACTGATGCGGGAAAAATCCGGTTGGTTTGACAAAAAAGAGAACCTGGTCCTGTTCTTGCGTGTCTTCTACGCCGGCCTTGCGGTGCTGCTGGTCGTTGACTTCTTTATCGAAAAGCATCCTGCGTTCGGCTTTGACGGCGTCACGAATTTTTCCGCCGCATACGGTTTTATCTCCTGCGTGCTGCTGGTGTTGATTGCCAAAGTGCTGCGCCTGTTCCTGATGAAAGATGAGGATTACTACGATGATTGAGCTGCCCCCGGCGTTCTGGTTCCTGGCCGCGGCAGTGATCGCGCCTTTGCTCCCGGCGGGACTGCGCAAGCTGGTCTTGCTGGCAGCACCCCTGTTGGCCTTGGCGACCGTTTACTCCCTGCCGGAAGGCGTTCAGTTCAGCTATCGCCTGCTCGACCTGGACATGGCCCTGCTCAACGTCGACCGCCTGAACCGGGTCTTCGGTTATATCTTCTGCATCATCAGCTTCCTGGCGGTCCTGTTCGCCCTGCAGAACAGTGACCGGCTAGAGCAGGCATCGTCCATGGTCTATGCCGGCAGCGCCCTCGGCGTTACCTTCGCCGGCGACTTTTTCACCCTGTACGTCTTCTGGGAGCTGATGGCGATCGCCTCGACGTTTGTCGTGCTGGCCGCCCGCGACCAGGCATCGCGCAAGGCGGCCGTACGCTATGTACTGATTCACCTCTGCGGCGGGCTGTTCCTGCTGGCCGGGATTCTCCTGCGGCTTCACGAAACCGGCTCTCTCGCCGTCGAATTTGTCGGGCTGACCGGTCTCTCCTCGGCGCTGATCTTCATCGGCATTGCCGTCAACGCCGCGATTCCTCCCCTGCATTCCTGGCTCAAGGACGCCTATCCGGCCGCCTCGTATACCGGCGCCGTCTTCCTCAGCGCCTTCACCACCAAGAGCGCGGTCTATGTCATGGCCCGGACCTTTCCCGGCACTGAAATGCTGATCCTGCTCGGCGCGCTGATGACCTTTGTGCCGATCTTTTATGCGGTGCTGGAGAACGACATCCGCGGCGTCCTTTCCTACAGCCTGATCAACCAGGTCGGCTTCATGATGGTCGGGGTCGGCATCGGCACCCCCCTGGCGATCAACGGGGCGGTGGCGCATGCCTTTGCCCACATCCTCTACAAGGGGCTGCTGTTCATGAGCGCCGGGGCGGTCCTCTATCGGACCGGCAAGACGAAGTGCACCGATCTCGGCGGGCTGTACAAGTACATGCCCTTCACCTGCATCAGCTGCATTATCGGCGCCGCCTCGATCAGCGCCTTCCCCCTGTTCTCCGGGTTCGTCAGCAAGTCGATGATCGTCAGCGCCGCCGGTTATGAACACCTGACGCTGGTATGGCTGGTCCTGATGTTCGCCTCTGCCGGGGTTTTTCATCATGCCGGGATTAAGGTCCCGTTCTTCATGTTTTTCGGCCATGACTCAGGCCTTCGCCCGAAGGAGGCGCCGTGGAACATGCTGCTGGCAATGGGCATCGCCGCGGCCTTCTGTCTCGGTATCGGCATGTTCCCGCAGCCACTCTACAGCCTGCTGCCATTCCCGGTGGATTATGTTCCTTACACCGGGGCCCATGTCGTCGGCCAGTTGCAGCTGCTGCTGTTCGGCGCCCTGGCCTTCGCCCTGTTGATGCTCTCTGGTATCTACCCGGCAGAAATCCGCTCGATCAACCTGGATACCGACTGGTTCTATCGCAAGGGCGCGCGGCAGGTTTACCGCTTCTGTGCCTGGGCGTTCGACGGGCTGAATGCCCGGGCCAACACCCTCTTCGCCCAGCAGCTGCCGGGTCTGCTCGCCCGCTTTTTCGGCGACCCCAGCGGCAACACCCAGAAATACGTCCTGCGACTTTGGGCTGAAGCCTCGGGCATCAACGATGGCCAGTCCAGGCTTGAGAAGCAGATTGAGCAACGGAGCTACAACGGCGCCTATCAGGTCAGCGTCGGTGTGCTGCTGGCGGTCATGATCCTGGCTGTCGTCTCCCTGCTGCTCTACCTCAGGTAGGGGCCCGTCGCCGAACGTCACCCTGTCAGACAGCGCTGAGCATGGCCGGTCTCTATCTGCACATCCCCTTCTGCCGCCGCAAGTGCCCCTATTGCGACTTTTTCTCCCTCGTCGCGCCGGATAGTCAGGTCGCGAATTACCCGGAGCTGCTTGTCAGGCACCTCAAATGGGCCGCCGGTCAGGACTGGTCCGGGCCGTTTGACAGCGTCTACTTCGGCGGCGGTACACCCTCGCTGCTTCCGCCCGGTGCCATCGCGCAGATATTGCGGACCGCCGATTCGCTCTTCGGGCTGACCGCAGACGTCGAGATCACCCTTGAAGCCAATCCCGGGACGGTCAGCCGCCAGAGCCTGGCCGGCTACCGCTCCGCCGGTGTCAATCGGCTGTCCCTTGGCCTGCAGTCCTGCGACAATCGTCAACTGCAGCGCCTGGGACGCCTCCACGACCGCGAAGCAGGCTTTGCGGTGGTCAACCAGGCGCGCGCCGCCGGCTTCGACAACCTCTCGCTCGACCTGATGTTTGCGCTGCCGCAGCAGACCGCCAGCGACCTCGATGAGGAGTTAGAGGCATACCTCTCCCTCGCTCCGGAACACTTCTCCTGCTATGGACTGACCGCCGAGCCTGAGACTCCCCTGGGTCTGGAGGTTCAGGCAGGTGACGTCCTCCTGCCCGACGAAGACGACTACGCCCAGGCCTATCTGACCCTGCACCAACGGCTGACGGCGGCCGGCTACCACCACTACGAAATCGCGAATTATGCCCGGCCCGGCCGTGAGTGCCGGCATAACCTCGGCTACTGGCAACGCCGGGACTGCCTGGGAATCGGTGCCGGGGCACACTCGTTCCACGGGGCAGGCTGGGGGAGCCGTTGGGCGGTTGCCGACGACCTCGACGGCTACCGGCGGGCGTTGCATGAACAGCAGGATCCGGCGGTCTGCCTCGAAACCTTTGACAGGGCCTCAGCCTTGAGTGAAACGGTCTACCTCGGCTTGCGCACTACACGCGGCGTGACGGACGACGACCTGCGGCGGGTTTTCGCCTGCGGGCTTGCCGAGGCTTATCCAGGGGCGGTTGCCGCCGCTGCCGCGTGGCTCTCCTGCGATGCCGGCCGGTGGCGCCTGACTCCCGAGGGCTGGCTCCTGTTCGACCGGCTGATTCTTCCTTTTCTCTAAGGTTTCCAGTGCTTGTAAAAACGCGACCCAAGCCTTGACAAAGGGGGGTTGCGTTGTTATTTTGACCGTGCTTTTGGCACTCAGGCGACAAGAGTGCTAAAGCGAATGGCGGGCCGGCAAGACCGGCTTAAGTTTTTTTCGCGGAGTAAGGCATGGCCGGAATCCTCAGTGAGCGTTGTCAGAAAATCCTCGAGGCGATTATCGAGGAATACATCGCGACAGCACAACCGGTTGGCTCGCGGTCCATCACGATGAACCACGCCATCAACCTGTCGCCCGCCTCGGTGCGCAGTGTCATGGCCGAGCTGGAAGAACTGGGCTACCTGAGCTCGCCTCACACCTCTGCCGGCCGCATACCCACCGAAAAGGGCTACCGGTTCTATGTAGACTCCCTGTTGCGCGTCTCTGACCTCGACTCCCACAGCAAAGACCAGATCGAACAGCACTATCGCAAGCACGGTCTGCAGATGGCTGACGTGCTGCGCGAAGCAAGTCGGGCTTTGTCGACGGTCTCGCACTACACCGGCCTGGTGATGGTGCCGCGCCTGCGGACGACCGTCTTCCGCCATATCGAATTCGTCAAGCTCTCGGCGCGGCAGCTGCTCGCGGTGTTCGTCACGCAGTCGGGTCTGGTGCAGAATCGCCTGATCACGAGCGATGAAGAACTGTCGCCGCGCGACCTGGAGCAGATCACCAATTATTTGAACCGCACCATGGCCGGCAAGAGCATCCAGGAGGCCCAGGTGCAGATTGTCCTCGAGATGGCCCAGGAAAAGGCCCTCTACGATATTCTCCTGCAGCGCGCCTTCAAGCTATCCAGCGCCGCCCTGGCCGATGAATCGAACGGCGATGTCATCATCGAAGGGACGAGCCACTTCCTGGAGCAGCCGGAATTTGCCGACTTGCAGGGGATGAAGCGCATCGTCCGGGCGTTCGAGCAGAAGAGCCTGCTTATCGAGCTGCTCGACCGCAGTCTGTATACCCAGGGTGTTCAGGTGATGATCGGCAGCGAGACGGAGTGTCAGGAGCTTGCCGGTTGCAGCCTGATCACCGCCGCCTATTCCGGCAAGCGCGGCACGCTCGGCTCGCTCGGCGTGATCGGTCCGAACCGCATGCCCTATTCGACCATCATTCCGATCGTCGATTACACGGCGAGCCTGCTCAGTCGCCTGCTGGAAACTGACAACGATTAGGAGATTCACTGCTTTGTCAAAAAAACGCAAACAACAAGAAAAGCAGGAGCAGGAAGCTGCTGCAGAGGTGTCAGAAATCCTCGACAAGGAGCAAGAGGCCGATCCGCTCCTCCTGCTCGAGGAGGAGCTGTCGACCGTACGCATCGAGGCGACCAGGAACTGGGATCTTTACCTGCGCGAACGCGCCGAGCTGGAGAATTTCCGCAAACGTTCCCAGCGCGACAAGGAAGACGCCATTCGCTATGCCAACGATCGGCTGCTGAGGGAAATGATCCCGGTCCTCGACAACCTGGAGAGGGCCGTCGAGCATGCCGGACAGAAGGGTGAGGAGAGCAAGGGGCTGTTGGAAGGAGTCACCATCACGGCCACCCAGTTCCGCAAGGCGCTCGAGGATTTCGGCGTCAAGCCGATCGTCGCGCTTGGCGCGCCCTTCGACCCCAACCTGCACCAGGCGATGGGCCAGATGGAGTCGGCGGAGCAGGCGCCCAATACGGTCATCACCGAGTATCAGAAAGGTTATATGCTGCACGATCGCTTGCTCCGCCCTTCGATGGTCATCGTCTCCAAGGCCCCGGCCAACGCGGCGCCTGCGCCGGCGGACGATGTCAGCGAGGGCGAATCGGAATAAGTGCACGGCCGGTGTGCCGGCCGCATTCATACAAACCACAACGACCTGAATCCATAAGGAGGATATTGTCATGAGTAAAGTCATAGGGATCGACCTGGGAACGACCAATTCCTGCGTCGCTGTCATGGAGGGCGGTGAGCCAGTCGTCATCGCCAACTCCGAGGGGACCCGTACGACGCCCTCGATCGTCGCTTTCTCCGAGAGCAACGAGCGGCTGGTCGGCCAGCAGGCCAAGCGTCAGGCGGTCACCAACCCGGAAAACACCCTGTTCGCCATCAAGCGCCTGATCGGCCGGAAGTTCGATTCCGACGCCGTCAGGAAAGACATCGAAATCAGCCCGTTCAAGATCATCAAGGCCGAAAACGGTGACGCCTGGGTCGAGGCGCGCGGCAAGAAATACAGTCCTCCCGAGATTTCGGCCATGGTCCTGCAGAAGATGAAGCAGACCGCTGAGGATTATCTCGGCGAAACGGTCACCGATGCGGTCATCACCGTGCCGGCCTACTTCAACGACTCCCAGCGGCAGGCGACCAAAGACGCCGGCAAGATCTCCGGTCTGAATGTGTTGCGCATCATCAACGAGCCGACCGCTGCCGCCCTGGCCTACGGTCTGGACAAGAAGCAGGAAGAGAAGATCGCCGTCTTCGACCTGGGCGGCGGGACCTTCGACATTTCGATTCTCGAACTCGGCGATGGCGTCTTCGAGGTCAAGTCGACCAACGGCGACACCTTCCTCGGTGGCGAGGACTTCGACCAGTTGATCATCGATTACGTCGCCGACGAGTTCAAGAAGGACCAGGGGATCGACCTGCGCAAGGACAAGATGGCGCTGCAGCGTCTCAAGGAAGGGGCTGAGAAGGCCAAGTGCGAGCTCTCCTCCTCGATGGAGACCGACATCAACCTGCCCTTCATCACCGCCGACGCCTCGGGCCCGAAGCACCTCAACATCAAGCTGACCCGCGCCAAGCTCGAGAGCATCTGCAGCAGCCTGCTGGCCAAGCTGACCGGCCCCTGCAAGTTTGCCCTGAAGGACGCCGGGCTGTCCGGCTCGGACATCGACGAAGTCATCCTGGTCGGCGGCATGACCCGCATGCCGGCGGTCCAGGCCCGAGTCCAGGAGATCTTTGGCAAGGTGCCAAGCAAAGGCGTCAACCCCGACGAGGTGGTTGCCATCGGCGCCGCCATCCAGGGCGGCGTGCTCCGGGGCGACGTCAAAGACGTGCTCCTGCTCGACGTCACCCCGCTCTCCCTGGGGATTGAAACCCTCGGCGGCGTCCTGACCAAGCTGATCGAGAAGAACACCACCATCCCGTGCAAAAAGAGCCAGGTCTTCTCCACCGCGGCCGACAACCAGCCGGCCGTGTCGGTGCACGTCCTGCAGGGTGAGCGCGAGATGGCGGCCGACAACAAGACGATCGGCCGCTTCGAGCTGACCGACATCCCGCCGGCCCCGCGCGGCGTGCCGCAGATCGAGGTCACCTTCGACATTGACGCCAACGGCATCCTCAATGTCGGCGCCAAGGACCTCGGCACCGGCAAGCAGCAGTCGATCCGTATCACGGCCTCTTCCGGTCTCTCCGAAGAGGAAGTCGAAAAAATGATCAAGGATGCCGAAGCGCACGCCGGCGAAGACAAGAAGAAGCGCGAGCTGATCGAGGCGCGCAACCAGGCCGACGGGCTGATATACACCACGGAGAAGGCCGTCAAGGAACACGGTGACAAGGTCGACGAGGCGACCAGGAAAGCGATCGAGTCCGCCCTGGAAGATCTCAAGACGGCGATGTCGGCCGATGACCCCGAGGCGATCAAGGCCAAGACCGAAGCGCTGGCGACGGCATCGCACAAGCTGGCCGAAGTCATGTACCAGAAGGCGCAGGCCGAAGCGGGCGAGGAGGGCGCGAGCCCCGATGCGAAAGGCGGCGCCAAGGACGATGTGGTCGATGCCGAGTTCGAGGAAGTCGACGACAAGAAGAAGGACTAAAGCGTTCGTCGACGAGTCCAGATGACGGGCCGCTGCAGGAGCCGGGCGAACGCCGGCTCCTGTCGCGTTTGAGGAAGGCGGCAAGGGAATACTGTGAGTAAACGCGATTATTACGAGGTCCTCGACGTCAATCGCAACGCCAGCGAGACCGAAATCAAAAAGGCTTATCGCAAGCTGGCGCTGCAATGCCACCCCGACAAGAACCCCGGCGACAAGGAGGCCGAGGAGCGCTTCAAGGAGCTCTCGGAAGCCTATGCCGTCCTTTCGGATGCTCAGAAAAGGGCGCTCTACGACCAATACGGCCACGCCGGCGTCGACCAGCAGGGTGGCTTCGGTTATTCTTCCGGCGGTTTCGGCGGTACGCCATTCGAAGACCTGTTCGGCGATATTTTCGGCGACATCTTCGGCGGTGGCGGCGGGAGGCGTGGCGGCGGGAGGCGCGGCGATGACCTGCGCTACAATCTGACCGTCACTTTCGAAGAGGCGGCCTTCGGCGTCGAGACCAAGATCCAGGTCCCGCGTCACCAGTCCTGCGCTACCTGCAGTGGCACGGGGGCCAAGCCGGGGACCAGTCCCGAAACCTGTCGCACCTGTTCGGGCAACGGCCAGGTACGTTTCCAGCAGGGGTTCTTCTCGCTGACCCGGCCCTGTCCCGACTGTCAGGGCGAGGGAAAGAAGATCAAAGACCCTTGCAAGGAATGCCGCGGCACCGGCATGACCCGCAGCCAGAAGACCCTCTCGCTGAAAATTCCGGCCGGAGTGGAGTCGGGCAACCGCCTGAAGATGAACGGCGAGGGGGAGCCGGGGGCCAAGGGCGGACCGCCGGGCGACCTCTACGTGGTGATTTCGGTCAAGGACCACCCGATCTTCCAGCGCGAGGGGAACGACCTGATCTGCGAGGTCCCCGTGTCTTTCCCCCAGGCCGCTCTCGGCTGCGAGCTCGAAGTCCCGACCCTGGAGGGCAAGGTCAAGCTGAAGGTCCCGGCCGGCACCCAGAGCGGCAGGATATTCAAGCTGGCCGGCAAGGGCATTCCCGTATTGCAGGGCTATGGACGTGGTGATGAGCTGGTGATCGTCAGGGTCGAAACTCCGACCAGCCTGACGAGCCGGCAGAAAGAACTGCTCGAGGAGTTCGCCGGCGAGGCCGGCGAGGAAATTCACCCGATGGGAAAAAGCTTTTTCAATAAAGTCAGGGAGCTGTTCGATTGATGCGTCGGGGAATCCTCTGCCTCGCTGTCCTGATGTTGGTGCTCTCTCCGGGCGTGCTTCATGCCCGGGTGTCAGGCTCGGCCGACACCGCTCTGCAGCGGGCTTTGGCACATTACGCCGCCGGCAAGTTGAATGAGGCGGCCGGGCTGCTGCGCGGCTTTATCGTCAGCCAGGCCGATTCGCCGCAGATCGACGATGCGTATCGCCATCTTGCCAGGATTCATCGTGATCTCGGTGAACCGGGCGTTGCCCTCGATTACCTGAAGCGGACGCCCGCCGCTGATGACCGGCCGCAAGACCTGCTGCTCAGGAGCGACCTCCTGATGGCGACCGGAGATGTACGAAGAGCTCTCGAACTCTTGCTGGGAGCCGATCTGCGTGACTGGCCCCTGGTCGAGCGACAGGAGCGTGAACTTGCGCTGGCCGAAGGATTCCTGCGGCTCGACGAGCCGCAACGGGCCCTGTATTTTCTGCACCGGGCCATGCTCACCGATGGTCGGGAGACACCGCAGGAGGCTCTTGCCCGGGTCTATACCCTGTTCAGTGATCGTTTCGATGAGGCAAGCCTGGCCGAAGCGTCCTTCATGTATGCAGCACAACCGATCGGTTCATTGGCGATGCTGCACCTTGGCTGGAGGGCCCTTGCCGCAGGGCAGAAGGACCTCGCCCGGCAGTGGGCCGATGTGGCCATGGCTGCGCCGGCCGGGTTCCCTTACCGCGGCGAAGTGCTGGAGCTGCTGTCCCGTGTCTCCGATCAGGATTCTCTGAGACGGGCCATCGGCGTCCTGCTCCCCATGAGCGGGCGTTATGCCGCGTTCGGTGAACAGGTGAAGCGCGGCATGGAGCTGGCCAGGGAGACGCTGCGTCTGTCTCTGCCGGTCGATTTGATCTATCGGGATACCGCAGGTGAAGAGAGTGTTGCCGCCCGGCAGGTCGCCGAATTGGCGATCGGCGAGCGGGTCATGGCGATCGCCGGCCCGTTGGTCAGCAATGCCGCGATCGGGGCCGCCAGGCAGGCCGGTCAGGAGCGCGTCCCCCTGCTGTCCCTGTCGCAACGTGAGGGGCTTGCGGCGTCGAGCCTTTACGTCTTCCGCAACGCCCTCACCGCGCAGCTCCAGGTTCAGGCCGTGGTGGACTATGCCATCGACGGCCGCGGCTTCACCCGCTTCGGCATGCTCTACCCGAAGACCCGCCAGGGAGAGCTGTTTGCCGGGCTCTTCCGCGATGCGGTTTCGCGGCGGGGAGCATCTGTCGTTGCCGTGCAGAGTTATCCTGCCGAACAGACGGATTTCCGCTACCAGGTCCGCCTGCTGCGTGGCCTCAATCCCAACATGCCCGACGATGACGGTGACGAAGTGGCCCACGGTGGCTCGGATGAGACCAAGACGCCTGCTCCATTTCAGGCGCTGTTCCTCCCCGATTATGCCGACCGTATCAGCCTGATTGTCCCGCAGTTGGCATTTTACGGGCTCGAGCGGGTGCAACTGCTTGGCACCAATGGCTGGAACGACGCCGAGCTGCCAAGGCTCGCCCGTCAGTCGATCGAGGGCGCGGTCTTTGCCGACGGTTTTTTCCGGTACAGCAGCAACCCGTCCGTGCAGAACTTCGTCGCCCGTTTTGTCGAGCGGTACGGGGTGGAACCGACCATCCTCGAAGCCCAGGGCTATGACCTCGCCGCAATCCTGCTCTCGCTTCTCGACCGGCGTGATGTGCTCACACGCGATGATATGCGCCGGGCCCTGGCGGAGATGCCGACCTTTCCGGGTGTGACCGGCGACACGCGCTTCGACGCCCTCGGGGAGGCAGTCAAGAAACTCTTCCTGCTGCAGTTCCAGAATGGCACTATTGTGCAGATCAACTAGGCCGGATGTTCGTCGCGGCCCGAGGGAAAAGTCATGTCTCGGATGACCACCGCGAGCGTTTTATTGCTGCTGTCCCTGTTTGCCGGTGCCTGTTCCCCTGTGGGTCATGAACCACCGGCAGGCCGGACCGGCGACGTGACCGAGCGCACCGGTATCTCCGGCCAGGTGCATGACGGGCATGGCGGGGCTGCCGCCGGCGCGTTTATCTATGCCTATCGCAACCAGCGCAGCAACCTGCGTGGCCCGGCGGATTTCGAAGCCCAAAGCGGCGCGGACGGGCACTATTTCCTTGACCTGGTGGAGGGCGACTACTACCTGGTCGCGCGCCTGCGTCAGGCCGGTGCGGATGCCGGCCCCCCACGGTCGGGAGATGCCTGGGCGCTGCCGCCGAAAAATCCCGTCAGTGTCGTGTCGGGTGGGGTAACCACCGTCGATTTCATCCTGCAGGGGGTGACTCAGCCCATGTTGATGCGCGAGGGCACTCTCACCGGTGGCGACACCGGCTTCACCGGTGTTCTGGTCGACGCCGAAGGCCGTCCGCTCCCCGGGGCCTTCGTCATTGCCTATCCTGATGATGATTTCCAGCGCATGCCGGAAGCGACGTCGCCGGCCGTCGGTCAGGACGGGCGGTTCTACCTCTATGTCGAACGTCCCGGCCGGTGGTGCCTGGCGGCGCGCACCCGCACCCGCGGCCAACCGATCACCGGAGAACTCTACGGCCTGCTCGGCCAGGGTGCGGACGGCTGCCGCCTGGCGGCAACCGGGACGATTGAGGACGTTGGCACGATTCGCCTGACGCCCTACCGCCGATAGCGGCGCGCTCGCCGGCAAAGGGGGCACTGCCAGCACCGCGGCGTCCCTGGCAATGGGTGGGCCGCACCCCAGAAAAGCCTTTACAGTCGAGCAGGGCTTGGTGTATTTTCCCACTTCTGCGGAGAGGTGACCGAGCGGCTGAAGGTGCACGCCTGGAAAGCGTGTGTACTGAAAGGTACCGGGGGTTCGAATCCCCCCCTCTCCGCCATTTTCAATGAAGTCTGTATCTCTTGCCGTCAGAAGTGACAGCCGGGTCCCGCGCAACGGACGGCTGTGAACTCCGTCAGGCCCGGAAGGGAGCAGCGGCAGCAGCCTTCGCCGTGTGCCGCGGGGGTGCCTGGCTGTCACTTGTGCCGGCAAGGGGCCGGTGAACGTTGCCCAGCCTGAGAACGACTGCGAGACTATGGCCTACCTGGTACTCGCCCGCAAATGGCGCCCGCAAAACTTCTCCGATCTCATCGGTCAGGAGCATGTCAGCCAGACTCTGGCGAACGCCATCAGTAGCGGGCGCATTCATCATGCCTTTTTGTTCACCGGAGCACGCGGGGTCGGCAAGACTTCGGCTGCCCGCATCCTCGCCAAGGCCCTCAACTGCGAAGCGGGACTGTCCGTAAACCCCTGCGGCGTCTGTGCCTCTTGCATCGAGATTACCGCAGGGCAGGGGCTCGATGTTCTCGAGATCGACGGAGCCTCGAACACCGGGGTCGATGATGTACGCGAACTGCGTGAAAACATCCGCTACCTGCCAAGCCGCTCGCGCTACAAAATATTCATCATCGATGAAGTGCACATGCTCTCGACCAACGCGTTCAACGCGTTGCTCAAGACGCTCGAGGAGCCGCCGGCCCACGCCAAGTTCATCTTTGCCACGACCGAGCCGCACAAAATCCCGATCACCATCCTGTCGCGTTGCCAACGCTTCGATTTCCGCAAAATACCGCTGGCCCGGGTTGCCGCGAGGCTGCGCGAGATTGCCGACGACGAGCAGCTGACTATCTCTGATCGCTGCCTTGCCCTGGTTGCCCGTCAGGGCGAGGGGAGCATGCGCGATGCCCTGTCAACCCTTGACCAGGTGATCGCTTTCTCCGGCGAACAAGTCGATGACGAGGCGGTGCAGACCCTGCTGGGCATGGTCGACCGGCGCCTGCTGCTTGACACCGTAGAGGCGGTCCTGCAGCGTGACAGCCGGCGCGCCCTGGATGCGGTTCGGCGGGTTGACCAGCAGGGTCTCTCCCTGCGGCAGTTCACGATCGACCTGCTCGAGATGTTCCGCGCCCTGATCATCTGCAAGGTGGTCGAAGATCCCGACGAGATGCTTGACCTGGTCGGTGACGAATTGCGCAACCTCAAGGCTATCAGCGAATCATCGTCACTTGACGACCTGCAGCGGGTGGTGACCTTGCTGCTGAAGTCACTGACGGAGCTTTCCGGCAGCAGCTTTCCACTGCTGACCCTCGAAATGTGCCTGGTGCGGCTGGCGAACCTGGCTCCCACCCAGGACATAGGCCGACTCATCAGCCATATCGAGAGCCTGGAAAAAAAATTGGCGACTGCGCCCCTGCCGAAAGCGCATAGCGCCCCGGCCCCGGCGCCTGCCCCCCCACCAGGGCCAACACCAAAAAAAGCTGAAGCCCCTGCCAACGAAGTGCCCGGGAACAAGGGCTGGCAGGGGCTGGTGGAGCAGGTCAAGCATAGGCGGCCGATGCTCGGTTCCGTGCTGGAGCATGGCAGACCCCTGAAGTTGGAGCCGCCGATTCTCGAGGTCGGTTACCCCAGGGGGTCGTTCATGATGGGGCAGCTTCAGGAAGCGGATGTCAGCCGTGACCTCGAGGAGATTGCCACCACCTACTTCTGTCAGCCCATGAAGTTGCGTGTCTCTTCGGTTGAAGCAGAACAGCAGGATGCGCCGCCGTCCCTTGCTGCCGCCCGCCAGGCCGAGGAGACGGACCGCATGCGGCGTCTGCGGGAAGACGCCCTGGAGCATCCTTCGCTGAAGTCGGTGCTGTCGATATTTAACGGCAAGGTCAAAAAGGTCATCCCGATAGACAAGGGTTTTGTCTAGTCGCGAGCCGTGCGTTGCGTTAAGCAGAGAAGGTTGGAACCGGAGCAGGGTCTTGACGGTCCGCTCCTCAATCTAATAGTGGAGGAAGGTCTATGTCACGTGGTGGACTTGGCAACATGATGAAACAGGCGCAGCAGATGCAGCGCCGCATGGCGCAGCTCCAGGAAGAACTGGAAAACCGTCAGGTAGAGGCATCGGCCGGAGGTGGTATGGTCACGGCAGTGGTCAGCGGCAAGCAGCAGCTGCTGTCGTTGAAGATCGATCCCAGTGCCGTCGATCCCGACGATGTCGAGATGCTTCAGGATTTGGTGACAGCCGCGGTCAATGAAGCGATCAAGCAGAGCCAGAAGCTTGCCCAGGAGGAGATGGGTAAACTGACGGGCGGCTTGAGCATCCCCGGTCTCTGTTAAAGCGTCAGAGGCGGAGGGCCGCCACAATAGGGGGAAAACCGTCAGGAGCTGAACGCCGGGCGCGACACTCGGGAAAAGCGCCGGACGAAAAGAAGTCTTGCATCGCGAAGCAAATTTCAGTAATAATAAATTTTTTTATTTCAAATAAAAAATAGGCGATGTGTAATTTCAGCCTGACGAAATTTTTTTGGTGCCCTTAAAAACGGGCAGGGATTGTATAAACTGTTGAATTACTGTAATAATTCATGTTAGACTCCATCCCGTCTTTCGCTCGTCTGGTCGCTCAGTTGGCCAAGTTCCCGGGAGTCGGTAACAAAACGGCAACCCGGCTGGCTTTCTTTTTGCTACGGCAGTCACAGGCGGATGCCGAGGCGCTGGCCTCGGCGATTCTGGATTTGAAGCGTAACACCCGATTCTGCTCCGTCTGCTTCCACATGACCGAACAGGACCCCTGTCCTCTCTGCTGCGACCGGGGGCGTGACGCGGAACTGTTGTGCATCGTCGAAGAGCCTCAGGCGCTCCTGGCTATCGAGCGCAGTCGCTCATTCCGCGGACGCTATCATGTTCTGCACGGCGCCTTGTCCCCGCTTGACGGCATCGGTCCTGAGGAGTTGAAAATCGCGCCCCTGCTTGACCGTCTGAAAGAAGGCGAGGTGCAGGAGGTTCTGATTGCAACCAACTTTACCGTCGAAGGGGACGCGACAGCCTTGTACCTGGCGAAACTGATTCAGCCGCTCGGCATTCGCGTGACACGTCTGGCCTACGGCATCCCCATGGGCAGCGAACTCGAATACGTTGACGAGGCGACGGTGAACCGCGCTGTCGCCGGGCGTCGGGATATCTGAGCCGGTTGTCTTAACGGGACGGGGTGGACCCGTCTCGCCTGAGTATGAACACCAATTCCAGTCAAGGAGGAATATGATGTCCAAGAAGCTGAGTTGTATCGACGGCAATACCGCAGCGGCGCATGTGGCCCATGCGACCAACGAGGTGATTGCCATCTATCCGATTACCCCGTCCTCGGTGATGGGCGAGGTCTCCGACGCCAAGAGCGCGGCGGGCGAGAAGAACATCTGGGGGACCATCCCCAAGGTAGTTGAGATGCAGTCGGAAGGCGGTGCCGCCGGTGCCGTACACGGCGCACTTCAGGCCGGTTCTCTGTGTACCACCTTTACGGCTTCGCAGGGTCTGCTGCTGATGATCCCCAACATGTTCAAGATCGCCGGCGAGCTGACTCCGACGGTCTTCCACGTCTCGGCCCGCGCCCTCGCCGCCCAGGCGCTGTCGATCTTCGGCGACCACTCCGACGTCATGGCCTGCCGCTCCACCGGCTGGGCCTTCCTCAGCTCCAACAACACCCAGGAAGTCATGGACTTCGCCCTGATCGCCCAGGCGGCGACCCTCGAGTCGCGCGTCCCCTTCCTGCACTACTTCGACGGGTTCCGCACCTCGAGCGAAGTGCAGAAGGTGCACGAGCTCTCGGAAAACGACATGCGCGCCATGATCGACAACGACCTGGTCCGCGCCCACCGCGCGCGCGCCATGTCGCCCGATCATCCGGTCCTGCGCGGCACCGCCCAGAACCCGGACGTCTATTTCCAGGGGCGTGAAACGGTCAACAGCTTCTACGACAAGCTGCCGGCGATCCTGCAGGCGCAGTTCGACAAGTTCGCCAAGCTGACCGGCCGCCAGTACAACCTGTTCGACTATGTCGGCGCCCCCGACGCCGAGCGCGTCGTGGTCATGATGGGCTCGGGCTGCGACACCATGCATGAGCTGGTCGAGCACCTGGTTGCCCAGGGTGAGAAGGTCGGCCTGATCAAGGTCCGCTTCTTTCTCCCCTTCGATGTCGCCGCCTTCGCCAAGGCCCTGCCGAAGACCGCCAAGAAGATCGCCGTCCTCGACCGCACCAAGGAGCCCGGCGCCCTCGGCGAACCGCTCTACCACAACGTGCGCACCGCCTTCGGCGAGGCGATGGCCGATGGCCTGATCTCCTTCCCGGGCTACCCGCAGATCGTCGGCGCCCGCTACGGCCTCGGCTCCTACGAGTTCACCCCCGGCATGGCCAAGGGCGTGCTCGACAACCTGTCCAAGGACAAGCCGAAGAACCATTGCGTGGTCGGCATCAAGGACGACGTCACCGGTCGCAGTATCGATTACGACCCGAACTACAGCGTCCCCTTCGACGGCTATTCGGCGATGTTCTACGGCCTCGGCTCCGACGGCACCGTCGGCGCCAACAAGAACTCGATCAAGATCATCGGCGACTCCACCGACAACGAAGTCCAGGCCTACTTCGTCTACGATTCGAAGAAGGCCGGCAGCATGACGACCAGCCATCTGCGCTTCGGCAAGAAGAAGATTCGCTCGCCGTACCTGATCACCAGCGCCGACTTCATCGCCTGCCACAACTTCTCGTTCCTCGAGAAGTACGACATGCTGAAGAACGCCAAGCAGGGCGCCACCTTCCTGCTCAACAGCCCGTACAACAAGGACGAGGTCTGGGCGCACCTGCCGAAGAAGGTCCAGCAGACGATCATCGACAAGCAGCTCAAGTTCTACGTCATCGATGGCGTGCACCTGGGCAACGAGATCGGCCTCGGCCCTCGCATCAATGTCATCATGCAGACCGCCTTCTTCAAGATCTCCAACATCATCCCGCTGGAGCAGGCGATCGCCGAAATCAAGGACGCCATCGTCAAGTCGTACAGCAAGGCCGGCGAGAAGGTCGTCAACATGAACAACCAGGCGGTCGATGTCGCCCTGGAGAACATCGAAGAGGTCAAGGTTCCCGCGACCGCCAACAGCACCATCAAGATGACCACCGGCCAGTGGGCCAATACTCCGGCAACCGTGCAGAAGACCCTCGGCCCGATCATCGACGGCCTCGGCGAGCACCTGCCGGTATCGGCCATGCCGGTTGACGGCACCTTCCCGACCGGTACGGCGATGTACGAAAAACGCAACATCGCCATCGAGACCCCGGTCTGGGACGAGGAGCTCTGCATCCAGTGCGGCATCTGCTCTTTCATCTGCCCGCACTCCACCATCCGCATGAAGATCTACGACGCCAAAGAGCTCAAGGGTGCGCCGAAGACCTTCAAGTCGTGCGACGCGCGCGGCAAGGAGATGGCCGGCAAGAAGTTCACTCTGCAGGTGGCTGTCGAGGACTGCACCGGCTGCGGCGCCTGCGTCTACAACTGCCCGGTGAAGAGCAAGACCGACGAGAACCACAAGGCGATCAACATGCAGCCGCAGCCGCCGCTGCGTGAAACCGAGCGCGCGAATTTCAACTTCTTCCTCAACCTGCCCGAAACCGACCCGGCCCTGATCAACAGCGCCACGGTCAAGGGGAGCCAGCTGCTGCAACCGCTGTTCGAATTCTCCGGCGCCTGCGCCGGCTGTGGCGAGACCCCGTTCGTCAAGCTCTGTTCCCAGCTGTTCGGTGACCGCATGCTGGTCGCCAACGCCACCGGCTGCTCGTCGATCTACGGCGGCAACCTGCCGACCACGCCCTGGACGACCCGCAAGGATGGTCTCGGTCCGACCTGGAGCAACTCGCTGTTCGAAGACAACGCCGAATTCGGCTACGGCTTCCGTTTGGCGATCGACAAGACCACAGAGTACGCCCGTGAACTGCTGGTCCAGAACATGGCCTGCGGCTGCGCGGCCTGCAAAGGGAGCGTCCCGCTGAAACAGGCGATCCTCGATGGCGACCAGTCGACCCAGGCGCTGATTGAAGAGCAGCGTGGACGGGTCAAGCAGCTCAAGGCGATCCTTGAGAAGTGCACCCACGGCACCGCCACCCAGCTGCTGGCCGACGCCGACTACCTGGTCAAGAAGTCGGTCTGGATCCACGGCGGCGACGGCTGGGCCTACGACATCGGCTACGGCGGCCTCGATCACGTCCTGGCCACCGGCGCCAATGTCAACGTGCTGGTCCTCGACACCGAGGTCTACTCCAACACCGGCGGCCAGGCCTCCAAGGCCACCCCGATGGCGGCCGTGGCTCAGTTCGCCGCCGGCGGCAAGCCGATGCCGAAGAAGGACCTGTCGATGATCTGCATGACCTACGGCAACATCTACGTTGCCCGGGTCTCGCTGGCCAACCCGGCCCAGGTGGTCAAGGCGTTCCTCGAAGCCGATGCCTACGACGGGCCGTCGGTGATCATCGCTTACTCGCACTGCATCGCCCACGGTATCAACATGACCACCGCCGTGGACAACTGCAAGCGGGCGGTCAACTCCGGCTATTGGCCGCTGTTCCGCTTCGACCCGCGCCTGGCGGCCGAAGGCAAGAACCCGCTGCAGCTCGACAGCAAGGCGCCGTCGATCGGTTTCGAGGAGTTCGCCGGCAAGGAGAACCGCTTCCGCGTGCTCAAGAACACCAACCCCGAGCAGGCGGACAAGCTCCTGGCGGCTTCCGCCAAGGACGCAGCGACCCGCTACAATCTCTACCAAAAGCTGGCAGAGATGTCAGCAGACTGCGGTAAAAAGTAACGGTTTCATCATGCCCACCAAAAAGCTCCCGGCTGAAATGCCGGGAGCTTTTTGTTTGATGCAGATACCGATCGGCCGACAGATCGCCTTGCGGGGGTCGACATGGCCTCCGGCCGCATCGCATTGTGCCCGCCGATGCACGACTTGCGTCCCTGGTCGTTCGCGATTACACGGGCAAAAAGCCTTGATAACAGGCTTGACGTAATGCTATAAGGGCTATTGGCGCAGAAACCTTGTAAGGAGTAGCCGAATGCTTGAGTCCCGCCAATCATCCTTTGTCATGTACGACGAGGAGTTCAAACGGATCAGTGCAGTCATTGAAAAGCTGCTGCGCGAATCCAATTCCAAGGTCATCTTCCTGGTTGACAAAAACGGGCAGCTGATTGCCGGATGCGGTGCCACCGAGCATCTCGATACGACCAGCCTGGCGTCACTGACGGCCGGCAATATTGCCGCCACCGGCGGTCTGGCGAAGCTGATCGGTGAAAAAGAATTCTCCATCCTGTTCCATGAAGGGGAGAAGGACAACATCCACATTTCCATCGTTGCTCAACGCGTCATCCTGGTCGTCATCTTTGATCACCGTAGCTCCCTCGGTCTGGTACGGCTGCGCGTCAAAAGGGCAAGTGATGAGCTTGCCGTGATTTTCAACGACCTTGCCGTCAAGTCCGCCGAGATGGAAAAGAGCGGCAACGTCGACAGTCCTTTTGCCGAAATCACCGACGACGACATCGACAATCTGTTCAGCTGAGGGTAACGGACCATGTCTTTCATCAACTATGCGTCCCGCGAAATTAACTGCAAGATCGTCTATTATGGCCCCGGACTGTGTGGCAAGACGACCAACTTGCAGTTTGTCTATCAGAAGACCGCACCCGAAGCCAAAGGGAAGATGATTTCGTTGGCGACGGAGACCGAACGGACGCTCTTTTTTGATTTTCTCCCCCTGGCGCTCGGCGAGATCCGCGGCTTCAAGACGCGTTTTCATCTGTACACCGTCCCCGGGCAGGTTTTTTACGATGCTTCGCGCAAGTTGATCCTCAAGGGGGTCGATGGCGTGGTTTTCGTTGCCGACTCCCAGGAAGAACGCCTCGATGCCAACATCGAGAGCATGGAGAACCTCAAGGTCAATCTCGAGGAGCAGGGCTACGATCTTGACAAGCTCCCTTTCGTTATCCAGTACAACAAGCAGGACCTGCCGAACTGTACGCCGATCGAGGAACTGCGTGAGCTGCTCAATCCCAATGGTGTCCTCGAATTCAAGGCGTGCGCCCAGACCGGTGAGGGTGTGTTCGAAACCCTTAAGGCGGTGGCGAAGCTGATCCTGCTGGAACTCAAGAAGGGCACCGGCGGCTGATCCTTGTCCGGCAAACAACCGGAAACCCGTCAGGCGGCAGCCTGGCGGGTTTTTTTGTTGCTGCACCGTAAGCAAAAAGTGATGTTCTCAGACCGCAAGTATCGGGTTGGCGCCCGGAGCGTGCCCTGCTAGGCTGTGTTACATGGTCTCGAGAACGCTTGACAAGGAGAGGTTATGAGTTGTCATGATTACCAACGCATCGAAAAGGCGATCCGCTTTCTGGAGAAGCGGGCTTTTGCCCAGCCGTCGTTGGAGGAAGCGGCAGCCCATGTCGGCCTGAGCGCTTTCCATTTTCAAAAACTGTTCAAGCACTGGGCGGGGGTCAGCCCGAAACGCTTCCTGCAATTCCTGACCGTCAGCCATGCCAAGCAAATGCTGCTGCGGTCGTCTTCCGTGCTTGACGCCGCCTATGGCGCCGGCCTGAGCAGCCCGGGGCGGCTGCATGATCTGTTCGTTGTCGTGGAGGCGGTCACCCCGGGAGAATTCAAAACGGCAGGAGCCGGCGTCGAGATTACTTACGGTTTTCACGATACGCCGTTCGGGGTGTGCCTGGTCGCACAGACCGCACGCGGCATCTGTGCCTTGTCGTTCGTTGCGCCCGAGGGCAAAGCACAGGCGGTGTCGGAACTCAGGGCCTCCTGGCCGCAGGCGCAATTGCGGGAAGATGCCGAGGCGGGCAGGGCGGCCGTTGAAAAAATATTTTCTTCTCGGCTTGGGTGCAAAGACAGCCCTGTCAGGCTGCTGCTGTGTGGCACCAACCTGCAGCTCAAGGTCTGGGAAGCGCTGCTGCGTATCCCGGAAGGGGCGGTCGTCTCCTACCAGGCCCTGGCCCAGGCGGTTGGCAGGCCGCAGGCAGTCCGTGCCGTAGCCAACGCCGTCGGCCGCAATCCGGTCGCCTGCCTCATCCCCTGCCACCGGGTGTTGCGCAGCAGCGGCGAGATCGGCGGGTACCGCTGGGACACGGTACGCAAACGGGCGATACTCGGCAGGGAGATGGCGCGCTGTGAAGCGGAGGGGTAGCGAGGACGGTGCCGGCTGCCGGCGGTTACGGCTGTCTGACGTGTTGACTTCCCAAGAGAGAGAAGGTTTTGTGTAATGCCCTGACCAGGGTGTTGTTTTCATCGCGGGACCGTACTGCGACCCGCAGGTAACGGTTGTCGAGGGGCGGGAAGTTGCCGCAAGGGCGGACTAGAACCCTCTCTGCCAGCAGCGCCTCGCTCAGCTGGTCGGCGTCGGGACTCTCGCCGGGCAGGCGCAGCAACAGGTAGTTGGCTGAAGAGGGGAAAACGTGACAGCCGAGGGTCGCCAGGTCGGCGGCGAACTGCTCTCGCAAGACCGGAATGTCGACCAGGGTGCGCTGGCGGTGGGCGGCCTCCGTCAGGCAGGCCTTGGCAGCGGCAATCGCCGGGGTCGACAGCGACCAGGGGGCCTTGGCGGCCGAAAGCCGGGCGATGCCGTCGGCGGGGCCGGCCATGTAGCCGGCCCGCAGCCCGGCGATGGCGTAGAACTTGGTGAGAGAACGAAACACGTAGAGATGGGGGTGCTGGTTCACCCGGCTGATGATTGAGCGCTGCGGGGTGAAGTCGATGAAGGCTTCATCCACGGCGATCATGGTCCTCTGCGGTATCCGGCGGGTGAGTTCCAAAAGCGTCGGCGCTTCGATGGCGACCCCTGTCGGATTCCCCGGGTTGGCCAACAGCAGAAGGTCGGTGTCGGGTTTCATCGCCTGCAGCAGGGCGTCGACCGACAGGGCGAAATTCTGCTCGGGACGCAGGGCGAAGGAGTCGATGATCGTACCGACACGCCGCAGGTTGCGAGCGTACTCACTGAAGGCCGGCGTGACCAGCAGGGCGCGGCGCGGCCGGAACACCTCCGGAAAGAGAGCCAGGAGTTCGGTGGCACCGCTGCCCGGCAGGAGATTGGCGGCGGGCAGGTCGTGGTGTGCCGCCAGGGCTTCGACCAGCGACAGGGCGTCGATTTCCGGGTAATGTCGCACCTGCGCCAGCGCCGAGCGGGCGGCTTCCAGGACGGCCGGTGGCGTCCCCAGCGGGTTGATGCTCGCCGAGAAGTCGAGCAGGTCCTCCGCGGCGATGCCGAGCCGGTGCGCCCGGCGCAGGATGTCCCCTCCATGGCCCGGCCCGGTCATTTGCCTGCCTCGCCAAAGGGGTCAAAGTAATCCGGCAGCAGGCGCTTCAGGTCGAGATGTGCCTCCAGGTGGTCCGCCAGCCGGTCGAGTTCGCTCTCGACCGGGTCGTCCCTGCGCACCGGCCGGGACGCCAGTCCGCGGCGGCGGCGCAACCGGTCGAGCAGCTCCTGGCGAACGCCCGGCACGGCGAAGATGTCGTGCAGGTAGGTTCCCCAGGTTCGGCCATCGGCGCTGATCGCGCCGTCGGAGATGACGGCCCGGTCGCCGCGCCGGGTCAGCTGCAGCAGCGGCCGGTCCCGTTTCCCCAGCGTCGTCTCTCCCATGTGAATCTCGTAGCCGGCCAGCTGTCCTCCGTCGACGAAGCCGGCGGCCCTGGCGGCCGGGTGAAAATTTCCCTCGCACAGGTGCGTCTGCTTGCTCTCGGCCATGGTGGTTTCGATATCCAGAAGCCCCAAACCCTCAACCGAGCGGCGCGTCGATTCGACCCCCTTGGGGTCATTGACCCGCCGACCGAGCATCTGGTAGCCGCCGCAGATGCCGACCACCGTCCCGCCGTCAGCGTGGTATTCACGGATCGCGGCAGAGAAACCCGAGGTGTGCAGCAGGTCGAGGTCGTCGAGCGTATTCTTGGTCCCGGACAGGATCAGCAGGTCGAGCCCGTCGATCTCTGCCGGGTCCTGGAGATAAACCAGATCAACGCCGTCCTCGCGTTCGAGAGGGTCAAAGTCCGTGTAGTTGGCCAGCCGCGACAGGCGCACGACGCCAATCCGCAAATCCGCACTGCGTGCCTTGCGCCGCTTGCGGTCGAGCGCCACCGAATCCTCCTCCGGCAGGTCGAGCTTCAGCCAGGGGACGACGCCGATGACCGGTACCCCTGTCCGCTGCTCGATAAATTCGATACCGGATCGCAACAGGCTGACGTCGCCGCGAAAACGGTTGATGATGACCCCGGCAAGCATCCTGCGCTCCGCCGCGTCAAGCAGTTCGATCGTGCCGATGAGGCTGGCAAAGACCCCGCCGCGGTCGATGTCGGCCACCAGCACGACCGGTGCGCCGGCCATCGCGGCTGCCTTCAGGTTGGTGATGTCGTGGGCCTTGAGGTTGATTTCGGCGATGCTCCCGGCCCCTTCCATGACGATGACGTCGTGGCAGGCAGCCAGGCGGGCGTAGGCGGCCTCGACCTGGGAAAACGCCTCGCCCTTGTAGGCGTGGTAGGCGGAGACGGACATGTTCCCCACCGGCCGGCCGTTGATGATGACCTGGGAGCCGGTATCGGAATTCGGCTTGAGCAGGACCGGGTTCATGTCGGTATGTGGGGCCAGTCGGCACGCCCTTGCCTGCAGCGCCTGGGCGCGGCCGATCTCGCCGCCCTCGGGCGTGACCGCCGAGTTGAGCGCCATGTTCTGCGCCTTGAACGGGGCGACCGAAACGCCGCGCCGTACCAGCAGGCGACACAGCCCGGCGGTGATGATGCTTTTGCCGACGTCGGAGCCGGTACCGCCGATGAACAGGGCCGAAGCTTGGGGCGAGGTGCGAGGTGCGAGGTGCGAGGTGTGAGGTGCGAGGTGCGAGGCGCGAGGTGCGAGGTGTGAGGCGCGAGGAGTCTTGGTTTGTTCGAACTTCGTGCTTCGTTGCTCTTCGCTCGCGAGGTTGTAGCCGCGCGGAGTGATCATGCGCCCGTGTCCGTCAACCATGGTGGTGCTGTTGCCGATGATGACTACCGAGAACATGTTGATTTCGTGATCGAGCATCGTTGCCAGATCGGTGACGACAACCGACTCTCCTGAACGAGCGGCGTTGCGTACGATGCCGACCGGCGTCTGCGGGCGGCGGTGGCGCAACAGGATGTCGCGGGCCTCGCCGATCTGCGTGGTACGGCCGCGGCTTTTCGGGTTGTAGAGTGCGATGACGAAGTCCGCCGTGCCGGCGGCGTCAAGCCTCTGGCGGATTGTTTCCCATGGGGTCAGCAGGTCGGAGAGGGAGATGACGGCGAAATCGTGCATCAGCGGCGCGCCGAGCAGGGCTGCGGCCGCCTGCACCGCCGAGACGCCGGGGACGATGCGGATGTCGACGTCCAGCCCCGCGGCGAGCTCCAGCACCAGCCCCGCCATGCCGTAGATGCCGGCATCGCCGGAACAGACCAGCGCCACCCGTTTGCCCGCCGCGGCACGACGCAGGGCTTCGCGGCAGCGTTCAACCTCCTGGCGCATGCCGGTACTCAGGACCTCCTGGCGGTCGAGCAGCTGGGGGATCAGGTCGATGTAGGTGCGGTACCCGCTGACGACGTCGGCCGCGCGGATGGCGTCTGCCGCAGCCGGGGTGATCTGGCGCGGATCGCCCGGACCGATGCCGACCACGTGCAGGCTGCCGCGCTTCATGGTGCCTCCCGTCGGCCGCCCGGTCTGCGGACGATGATCATCGACAGGTAATGCCGGTCCTGCTCGCCGACCTGGTCGAGATCGGTGAAAACCTTTTGCCCGGCAAGGCCGACCTGGCGCACATAGACCGCCTGGTCTTTCAGACCGAGCTCCGTCAGCAGCGTGCGCACGCGCTCGAACACCCGCCCCACCTTCATCAGCACCACGGTGTCGAAGTCCTGCAAGGTCTGGCGCAGGAGGTCGTCCTCGAAGGTCGCCGGCAGCACCGCCAGGCGTTCGTCGGCCAGGCCCAGGGGAACCCCGGCGAGGGCGGCCGCGGCGTGAATCGAGGAGAGCCCGGAGACGATGTCCACGGGGATGTCCGGGGCGATCTCCTGCAGCTGCTGCTGCAGGTAAAGAAAGGTGCTGTAGAGCATCGGGTCGCCGAGGGTCACAAAGGCAACCCGTTTGCCGCAGCGTACCAGGCGGGCGACTTCTTCAGCCGCTGCCGTCCAGTAGGCCGTCAGCTCCCGCGGGTCGAGCCGCATCGGGTAGACTTGTTCGATCAGCTCCTGACGGGTCAGGTCGAGAAACCCGGCGATGATACCACCGGCGATCGAGCCGCCGTCCGCCTCCGCTTTGGGGGCGAGGATGACATCGGCCTCACGCAGCGCGCGGACCCCTCTGAGGGTCAGGAGCTCCGGATCTCCCGGGCCGACGCCGACGGCGGTCAGTCCAAACTTCTTTGCAGGGTTGCCAGGGTTCATTTGGTCAGCAATCTCAGAGAAAACTCAACGCCAGGCGAAAAGGAACAAGAGGACGGCCCCGCCGGCCAGGAGCGCCAGCCAGTCGGACATGGTCGGCGGCCCCGGCAGCGCACCTGGCAGGGCCCCCTGGTAGCCGCGGGCGCGCATCGCCGTCATGCTGCGCTCGGCGCGGTCATAGGTACGCAACAGCAGCATGCCGCCGAGGACTCCGGAAGAGGCCAGGCCCGAGCGGAAGCTGGTATAGCCGAGGCGCGCCGTCTGCGCGTTGCGAATGCGTTCCCCCTCCTCAAGCAGGAGGAAGAGATAGCGATAGATGATCAGCAGGAGTTCGCTCAGGACCGACGGACAGCGCAGGAAGCGGGCCGTCCTGATCAGCTCGGTTAGCGGTGTGGTCAGCGTGTAACAGAGCAGCAGGCTCATGCCGCCGAGAATGCGCGCGGCGAGTTCCGCGCCGTGCTGCAAGCCGTCACCGGTGACCGTCAGGGACCAGTACAGAATCGGCAGCTGCAGTGCCGTTTCACCGGTCCTGACCCAGAGGCACTGGCTGAACAGGGCAACGGTGGCCAGGAGCATCGGTACCGTCAACCGTCGCAACAAAGCGGCGGGCCGTGTCCCGGCCAGCAGCACCAGGCCGGCAGCCAGCACCCCGAGGATCGCGGAGGTCAGCAATCTCCCCGCAGCCAGGTTGAGGAGGAGGGCGGCCGCCAACAGGCATAGTTTGATGCGGCCATCCACCGTCACCAGCCATGTCTGTTTTTGTTCGGGTACTGTCACCATCGGTCCTCTCCTCGCAGGCAGGATGAATCATACTCAATCCTGGCTTCTGTTCGGAGAAAAAAACGAAATGCGGCGGATTTTTCATTTATGCGACCGGTTGGCACCAGGGGCCGCTCCATAACCGGTTGAGGGGGGCCACGTACTCCGTAATGCCAGAAAGAATCAACGAAAAGCGTAAACAATGATGCTTGACACATTCGTCGTCAAGGTGTATAAAAACGCCCTGTCTTCGCGTCACCAGCGGCATGTGGGGCGCACCCATTGAGACAGACCATTCCCTGATAGCTCAGTCGGTAGAGCAGCGGACTGTTAATCCGCGTGTCGTTGGTTCGAGTCCAACTCGGGGAGCCATAATAAAATCAGGGGTTTGTGGCGATTGCTGCAAACCCCTGTTTCTTTGTTCTTCTCCCTGGGTAACAAGATGGGTAACAAGTTCTTGTTCCTCCCTCTCTGTTCAGGTCAAATTTATCTCTTCACTCAGTTGACAATTTCTTCCCTTGCGATAGATTACCGCCA
>JBFIMV010000003.1:0-28189 GCA_041611575.1 Desulfuromonadales bacterium
ATGCGCGGTACTGAGACGGCCTTCCGGATGGACGCCGGGCCGCATCTGAACGGCTTCGGCAACTTCAGTGCCGCAGTCCGATAACAAGAAGCCGGCAGCAGGAGATCCTGCTGCCGGCTTCTTGTTGATAAAACCATGAAGCGTCGTTTCGCCGTTAAGATATCGACTAGTCCATTACAAGTTGAGCGAGGAGGATCTGATCGTTGAGACGCCTACCGTGATTGTGGGCGCGGTTGAGCAGTTCGTGCGGTCCCATGCCGGTTGTTTTCTGCATGAGGGCAATCAGGTCTCTGCCGTAGACCGGTTCGCTGCTGTTCACCAGGTGTTCGAGCAGTTCGACGAGCGGGGTGGTCTCCGTCCATGTCAACATGGTCAGCATGGCGGCGCCATAGAGGTCGGACTCGAGTGCCATGCCATTGTTGTTGTGCTGCGACCAGCTCAAAAGGTCGTTGTACATCCGTTTGTCAGCCAGCACTGAGCCGACGTTGCGCAGGGCGATGAAATGCTTGTAGAGCAGAGGCGCCTCGCGGCGGGAAAACCCTTTCGCCAACACCTCGCAGATTCCTTCGATGAACCAGCGAGTGTGATTGGAGGCGTTGCCGTCAATGTCGTGCATGAGTTGCGGAATGCCATCCAGAAGGTCATGGCTGAGTTCGTGCGGCAGGGTGTCGTAGAGCAGATCTGTGAGACTGGATGCGGCTTGCGGACCGACGAGGGGTGCACCCCGGTCGATCAATGCCAGACGCACTTCGCTCCACTGGTTGACGCTGTTGTAGGCGGCGCGAAAACTGTAGGCGTAGGGGATTTCATCAAGTTCGATCAGGTAGAGCATGACGCCCCGCTCAAGGCGCCGTCCGGTGGAAGATTCGAGGTACTGGTAGCAGCGTTTGACAGTGGCAACCAGTTCTTCCAGTCCGCGTTCACCGGCATTGGTGATGTTCGTCTGGACACGCAACAGCCGTCCACGACCGAGATCGAAGTCAAGTGTCTGCATGCCGGCCATTGTCTCAGGTTCGATCTGCTGAGGGGGGAGCATGCGGCCATCGACATCGATGGCGACGACATCCTGGGTGAAGATGATTGCCGGTTGGGTAACCGCAACTGCCGCGGTGGTGAAAAATAAGAACAGGAAAGTGGTTAATGGCAGATATTTCATGAGTCAGGTTCTCTCAATAACGTTATTTTCGTAAAAAGCACAGCAAGAAGAAAAATAATTATTTCAGACTGACAAGGTAATCAATCTTTGTGCCAAGTTGTCTGGCGGCCGTGTCCATGGTTGGTCACATGGCTTTACATTTGCGCTAAGTCATCGGAATGACTGTTACGCTTTTTTTGATTAAAAATACGCTATGAATTAGATAGTTAGGAGATATTGTGGGTGCTTCGAAGCAAGCGGGGCGGGAATCCGGTAATTGCCAAAAACTTGTGCAGTGATATGGCTTGACAGGTGCCGTTTTACGGTTTGAATTGAAACGCAGGGCTTCACGTTACATTAGTATTTGTTCAGGCTAAGAAAAAAAAATCTGAGACCCTGTGAACACCCGCAATTGTGCGGGTAAAAACGATAGGAGAGGAGGCAAGCCATGAGAGGTATGCAAATCAGTGGCTGGGCCGTCATCTTCGCCGCGACTGTTCTTCTGGCTTCCTGCGCGTCGCATGATGCACAGATGGCCAACCCCGCCATGCTGTCCGGTTCAGATTCGACCCTGTCCCAACTTGAAGAACAGCGGCAGCAACTTGAACGCAGAGATATGTTGCTTAAAGATAGAGAGAGTTCACTTGCTGCACTGCAGTCCCAGCTTGAACAACGCGAAGCTCGCTTGCGAAACATGCAGAGCAGCCCCTCAGGCGTGACACAGATGACTGGCGGAAGCGAGTTGTTCCCGCCAAACGCCGAGCAGGGGCATTGTTATGCCCGACTGTTCATCCCTGCTGAATACCAAACCGTTACCGAGAAAGTGCTGAAGATGGATGCTGGTGAGCGGGTGGAGGTCATCCCGGCCCGTTATGAAACGGTCAGTGAGCGGGTGCTGGTCGAAGAAGCATCTCAGCAGATCAAGGTGATTCCTGCCCAGTACGGCTTCGTCACCGATCGGAAGCTGGTCGAGCCGGCCAAGACACGCCTTGTCCAGGTCCCTGCCCAATATGAGCAGATCAACGAACAGGTGTTGGTCAAGCCGGCCTACACAGTATGGAAGAAGGGGACCGGCCCGATCCAGAAAATTGACGAGTCGACCGGCGAGATTCTTTGCCTGGTTGAAGTTCCGGCCCAGTACAAGACCGTTTCGAAAAGCGTCCTGAAGTCTCCGGCGACGACCCGCCAGGTCGAAGTGCCTGCCGTTTACAGTGATGTCAAGCGCCGTGTGATTACTACCCCGGCGACCACCCAGGTGATCGATATCCCGGCCAAGTACAAGACTGTGCAGGTTGTCAAGCTGGTAGAACCGGCGCGTGAGAAACGCATTCCCATTCCGGCTCAGTACCAGACTGTGACCAAACAGACGAAAATCTCTGAAGACCGCATGGAATGGCAGGAGATTCTCTGCGAAACGAACATGACCCACAGCAAGGTCAGCGATATCCAGCGGGCACTGGCGAAAGCCGGTTTCAATCCCGGTCCGATTGACGGAGTGATTGGCTCGCAGACCATGGCCGCTGTCAACGCTTTCCAGAGAGACCGCAATCTGACAGTCGCCAAATACCTGACCATCGACACGGTCAAAGCCCTCGGCGTCAAGCTCTGATCGCCTGAGGAGCAACAATATTTTCATGCCTGAACCGGGAGAAATCCCGGTTTTTTTTATCCTCACCAACGGGAAGGGATAGAGATATGCGTACCCGGCCTTGATTTGGAAAAACGGTTTAATTTGTTCCGGCAGCATCAGCTCTGAGCGACCCTGCGCAAGTGAATACCTTGACTTTTCATTGGCACGATGTTAAAAGCGCGAGGCTCTGACAACTCAATCAATCAAACTGGAGGATATCATGGAACGCACATTCGCCATCATCAAGCCCGACGCCTTCGCCGCCGGTAACGCCGGCAAGATCCTGGCCCGCATCTACGCCGAAGGGTTCAAGGTCGTCGGCATGAAGAAACTGTACATGAGCAAGGTGGAAGCCGAGGGTTTCTACTACGTGCACAAGGCGCGCCCCTTCTTCGGTGAGCTGACCGACTTCATGAGCAGCGGCCCCTGCATCGTCATGGTGCTCGAAGCCGAAGGCGCGATCAAGAAGTGGCGCGACCTGATGGGCGCCACCAACCCGGCTGAAGCCGCCGCAGGGACAATGCGCAAGGAGTTCGGCGCCAGCATCGGCGAGAACGCCACCCACGGTTCCGATGCCCCGGAAACCGCCGCATTCGAAATCCCCTATTTCTTCTCCGGGCTGGAACTGCTTTAAGCCGGTTTCATCAGGAAAACCTTGAGTCGCCCGAGGCCCTCCGCTACAATCCGGAGGGCCTTTTGCTTTGCCGGATACGAGTGCAGATGAACGAACTGAATGAAAGCCAACCTGTCGACTTGAAAAACCTCTCCCCGGATGAACTGGTCGCGTTCCTTGCCGGGCTGGGGAAAGAGAAATTCCGTGCCGGGCAGCTGCTGCGCTGGATCTACCAGCGCGGGGTTGCCGATTTCGCCGGAATGACCGATCTGGCCAAGGCTTTCCGCGATGAACTGGCCGAACGCGCTTACATCTCGGAGTTCGTCACCGAAGCCGTTGAGACCAGCAGCGACGGCACGCGCAAGTACCTCTTCCGTCTCGCCGACGGTCAGACGGTCGAGAGCGTGCTGATTCCCATGGAAGGTGATCGTGCCACCCTCTGCATCTCGACCCAGGTCGGCTGTGCCATGCAGTGCGCTTTCTGCCTGACCGGCACCTTCGGTCTGCAGCGCAACCTCGAGGCGAGTGAGATTGTCAACCAGGTCTGCGCGGTGGCGCGGGACAGCGACATCGACAACATCGTCATGATGGGGATGGGGGAGCCGCTGCACAACCTCGACAACGTCGTCAGGGCGCTGCAGATCCTGTATGCCGACGAGGGGTTCGGCTACAGTGCGCGCAAGGTCACCCTGTCGACTGCTGGGTTGGTCCCGGAAATTCTGGAACTGGGACAGCGCATCAAGGTCAACCTGGCGGTTTCGCTCAATGCCACCACCGACGAGGTGCGTGACCGCCTGATGCCGATCAACCGCCGCTATCCTCTGCGAGTCCTAATGGACGCCTGCAAGCGTTTCCCGCTGGCGCCGCGCCAGCGCATCACCTTCGAATACATCCTGATCAGCGGTGTCAACGACTCGATGGCCGATGCCAAGCGCCTGGTGAAGCTGCTGCACGGCATCAAGGCGAAGGTCAATCTCATCGCCTACAATGAGCATCCCGCTTCCGAATTCAAGGCTCCGGATGCAGCATCGATCCGTGTTTTTCAAACCTACCTCCTCGACCGCAACATCGTCGCCGTCCGCCGGGCCAGTAAAGGGCAGGACATTTCGGCCGCCTGTGGCCAGCTCAAGGCGAAGCTCGACGAGAGCGAAGGGCAGCGTGGAGGCGTGACAGGGTCTTAAGGTTCTACTGAATAACTACCTGGAAAAGGAGAGGTTTATGAAGCAGGCGACTATCGGAGTGATCGGCGGCAGCGGACTGTATGAAATCGAAGGCCTGGCAGACATCAGGGAAGTGCGCCTGGAGACGCCGTTCGGAGCGCCGAGCGATGCATATATCACCGGAACGCTGGATGAAGTGAAGATGGTTTTTCTGCCGCGACATGGCCGCGGTCATCGGCTGCTGCCGTCAGAGGTCCCCTACCGAGCCAATATATTCGGCATGAAAATGCTGGGAGTGCAGCGCATCATTTCCGTATCGGCGGTCGGCAGCATGAAAGAGGAGATCGTCCCGGGGCATATCGTCCTGCCCGACCAGTTTTTCGATCGTACCCAGGGCAAACGGGCTTCAACCTTCTTCGGCAACGGAGTGGCCGGGCATGTGCAATTCGCTGATCCGGTCTGCCCGGAGCTCGCTGATGTACTGGCTGTGGCCGCGCAACGCGCCGGAGCGACGGTGCATCGTGGCGGGACCTACCTTTGTATCGAGGGGCCCAACTTCTCGACCCGCGCCGAGTCCCGCATCTACCGCAGCTGGGGGGTTGATGTGATCGGTATGACCAACATCCCCGAGGCACGTCTCGCGCGCGAAGCGGAAATCTGCTACGGCACGGTCGCTCTCGCCACCGATTACGACTGCTGGCATGAAGGTCATGATGATGTTTCGGTCGAGGCCGTGCTGGCGATCATCCGTCAGAACGTGGCGATGGCGCGCGACATCATCCGGCAGTCAGCCGGTGCGCTCGCTGCTCAACCGGGGTGTGGTTGCGGCGAGGCGCTGAAATTCGCCATCATGACCGATCCGGCCCTGATTCCCGAGCAGGTGCGCAGGGACATGGCGCCGATTCTCGGCAAATATCTCGCTTAAGCCGAACGCTCCATTGCCAAACGCGGCCGGATTTGCTTAAATATGCAGATTCACTGTTCTTAACATCGATCATGAGGTTTTATGGATATCCTGGTTATCGGCTCGGTTGCATTCGACAGCGTGGAGACGCCATTCGGCAGGGGGGATGACGTCCTTGGCGGATCGGCGACCTATTTCTCCACATCTGCCAGCTTCTTCACCGGTGTTCAGCTGGTTGCCGTCGTCGGCGATGACTTCCCCGAAGAGCCCCGTAACTTTCTTCTTTCACGCGGCGTGAACCTCGACGGGCTGCAGCAGCGTCCGGGACAGACCTTTCGCTGGAAAGGGCGCTACGGTTACGATTTGAACGAGGCGCACACCCTGGAGACGCATCTGAATGTCTTCGAGACTTTTCACCCCGAGCTCCCCGAGCACTACCGTAAGGCGGAATACGTCTTCCTCGCCAACATCGACCCTGAACTTCAACTCGAGGTTCTCCGTCAGGTGGAGAGACCGCGCCTGGTCGCCTGTGATACGATGAACTTCTGGATTGAGGGCAAACGAGACGCCCTGGTGAAGACCCTCGCTCACGTCGATATCCTGGTGATCAACGAAGGCGAAGTGCGGCAGCTGGCGCAGGAGCCCAACCTGGTCAAGGCGTCACGAGCAATCCTCGCCCTGGGGCCGAAGACCCTGGTCGTCAAGCGCGGTGAATACGGTGTGTTGGTCTTCAGCGAGCACAGCATCTTCTCGGCGCCGGCTTATCCGCTCGAGGAAGTCTTCGACCCGACCGGCGCCGGCGACACTTTCGCCGGTGGGTTCATGGGGTATATTGCCGCAACCAATAACCTGACGGAAACGACGATCCGCAAGGCGACGGTTTTCGGGAGTGTCATGGCGTCGTTCACCGTCGAAGATTTCAGCCTGAACCGTCTGCGCTCGCTGACCTGGGATGAAGTCCATGCACGTTTCCAGCGGTTCCGGGCACTGACCGAGTTCGAGGGACTCTAATCATAAACTAGAGGAATAACAGGAGGAGATCGTCATGTTCAAGTGGAGTGAATCCGTCGGCGCCATCGATGTCCCGGCGGACAAGGTCGTCCACCTCTTCCGTTCCATGCGTGATGTGCAACTCGCGCTCCCGGGGATCAGTGCACAGCTGTCAAGCGCTTATGTCTGTCAATTCAAGAAAGACGGGGGCATCTGTACGGCAGCGGTGTTTCATCTACACAAAAGCAACCTGCTGGCTTTTTATCTCGCTGACCCCCCGGTCGTTCCGAGCCAGAAGACCGACAGCATGCTGGACCAGGGGTTGAATTTCATCGAATCGATGGGCTTCCTGATGACCGATCAGGACTATCATCTCCTGGATGCCGCGGACCAGGAAATGCTCTGGTCGTCTCTGCCTTTGCAAAAAGGGCTTCAACCGCAGAAGGAGTCTTCCGCAGAGGTAACACAGGATGTGAAACCTCACGCGGAGAAACCGGTGCCGCAGGCAGAAGACGCCCCACAGGTTGAAGCGGATGCGCCGGTCGTTGCCGCGAAGAACGGAAGCGTGGCGCGCAAGCCGACCCCGCCGTCGGACGCAAACAACTTGAATTCGGGGCAGGATGAGGCCCCGGCGGAAACCGACGCCGGCAAGGTCGATGACCTGCTTGCGGCCGTCGAGGCGATGCGGGCCAAACGCCCTGGCCTGAGGGCGCGCAGGACACCACCCACGCTTGAAGAAATGAACCGCCGCCGGCAGCAACTTCGCGAGTCCGTCGGTCGCATATTGGCGTCTCTCTGAATCGGTCTCCGAAAGGTCTGATATGATGTCCTCCCGTCTTCTGCCAGTGTTACTGCTCCTGCTCGTCGTATCCGTGGGTTGTGTTCCCGTTCAGGAGGAGCAATCGGCGAAAAAGAGGGCGCAATACCATTACATCCTCGGAGTCTCGGCGCTGAATGAGCAGAACTCCACCGGGGCTCTCAAGGAGTTCCTTGAAGCCGAGAAACTCGACAAGCGGGATCACCAGATCCAGGCCGGTCTCGGCCAGGCCTACTGGCTGAAGCAGGCCCATTCTCAGGCAGAGAAGCATTTTCAGAACGCAATCAAGCTCAGTAATGGTGACCCCCGCTATTACAACAACCTGGGTGCACTCTATCTGACCATGGAGCGTTTCGAGGACTCGATCAAGGCATTCACGGTCGCTGCCGACAACCTTCTGTTCGACCGTCCGGAAGTCGCCTGGACCGGAATCGGCTACGCCTATGTGCAGTTACAGGATTATCAGGCTGCGCATCGCGCCTACAAAAAGGCGATAGAGTTGAACCCGCGCTACTATATGTCCCCCTTTCGCCTCGGCGAACTTTATTATAATCAGGACCGGCCGGTTGAGGCCCTCGAAGCTTTCAATCGGGCCGTCGAGCTGGCACCGGGGTTCGCCCAGGGGTTTTATTGGCAAGGGCTGGTTCATATGAAACTGAAGGATACAGTTCAGGCAAAGAACTCCTTCAAGGAGGTCGTCCGTCTGGCACCCCAGAGCGATACGGCGCGCCTGGCTAACAACTACCTGAAGATTCTCAAATGACGATGGAAGACAAAGTGCTTGATATCGGCAGTGTTCTTGCCGCGAAACGCAAGGCAGCCGGCCATACGCTTGAGGAAGCCGCCGAGCAGACCCGCATCCGCAAGACTTACCTGGAAAGCCTGGAGGCGAACCGCTTCGATGACCTGCCCGGGCGCGCCTACGTCGTGGGCTTTGTGAAAGTTTATGCCGGTTATCTGGGACTCGACGCTGCACCGCTTCTGGAAGAACTCAGTGCGATGACCGTTGTCGAGCCCAAGCTCACCCGGCCTGTTGGCGCTCTCACCCGTGAGAGCAGGACAAATACGCGGTTTCGTGCCGGCGGCTGGTTCCTCTTTCTCCTCGGCTTCGTCGTCGTGCTGCTGGTCGGACTCGGCGTGTATTTCCTGCCGGGCTGGCTGGTTTCTGAAGAGCCTGTTCTTCAGCACGAGACAGTGACGCAGACCCGGGACCAGGTTTCCCAGACCCCGCCCGACCCGTTGCCGTCTGAACCGACAGAGCAGTCTCTGCCCGGAACGACGGACGCCCCTGCTGCCGTGGCGACGGATCAGGTTTCCCCGGGACCTACGGCCCCGCTGCCGGCGGAAACGACGGACCAGATCGTCGGGCAAGCGGCTGGCTCGTCCGCTCCTCCTGTAATCCCTCCTGTCGCAACCCCTGCCGCAGCAGGGCCGGAGAGCCGCGAACAGCTGGCCGCAGCAGCAACTCCGGAGCCGCTGCCTGCAATTGCCAAGGGAGGGTCTTCGCTTCGCATGCTTGCCATTGCTGATGGCACCCTTATAATTCGGGTGGACGGTTATCCCGGGCGCAAGTATGCCCTGCGAGAAGGGCTTGACCTCACCTGGCCGATTAAACGGGATGTCTCCGTAGAGCTGGGAGCGTCGGGACAGGCACGTTTCTGGCTGGACCAGCAAGAACTGTCATTGGGGGAACGTACGGAGTTCCACCTGCGACGGGCCAACGCGAACTAGGACGGCCTCATGGTCATCATCTGCCCCAGCTGTAAGGCGAAATACCGCATCAATCCTGCCGCTAAGCAAGAGAAGGTCGCACGGGTCAAGTGTCCGGGTTGCAGCCATCTGTTCAAGGTGTCTCTTGTGCCCGAGCAGCCCGAGACTTCTGTCAGTCCGGCTGTTCCGGAGAAGCAGGCCCGGCCCCTGGTGCTCGTGGTCGACGATGCCCGTTTTTTCCGCGAAATGATCAAGGATATTCTCGCAGACCTGCCCATTGAAATAGCCACGGCAGCCGATGGTGAAGAAGCCTGGTCAATCATCAATCAGCAGGCGCCGCAACTGGTGCTGCTCGACCTGAACATCCCGGGAAAATCGGGCAGGGAGATACTTCAACTGCTCCAGGCCTCGCCCCTCAGCAGGCAGGTCCGCGTGGTCGTCATGAGTGCTGTCGAACGTGGCGAGGACGCGGCCATAGAGATGCGCCGTTTCGGTGCGGTCGATTTTCTCGGCAAGTCCTTTACCCCTGCGGTATTGCAGAAACGTGTCCGAACCCTCCTGGATATTTGACAACGACGCCTCCGCCACGGGGCTCGTGCAGGCCATCCGCCAGCAAGGCGGCGCGCCGCGTTTCGATCTCGCAGTCGTGCTGGGCTCAGGCTGGGGGGATGCGGCTGCCTTCGGCAATCCTCTCGCAACGATTCCCTACCGTGACTGGCCTTGCTTCCCCGCCGGCCAGGTTGCCGGTCACGATGGTCGCCTGCATGTCGTCGAGTCTCGATCATGGCGGGTTCTCGTGTTCTCCGGCCGGTTCCACTGTTATCAGGGCCTCTCGGCTTTTCAGGCCGCCTTCCCGGTACGCCTTGCGGCTGCCCTCGGCTGCCCTCGGCTCCTGCTGACCTGCGCCACGGGCGGCATCAATCCCGCTTATCGTCCCGGTGATTACATGCTGGTGGACGATCACCTCAACCTGTTGGGCGACAATCCTTTGCGGGGGCTTGCCGGAGACGTCTTCATCGACCTGGCAAACACCTATCGACGTGATCTGTACGACGTCCTGCAAGATAGCCCGGAATTGTCGAAGATTACCCTCCATCGCGGCGTTCTCGCCGCGCTTTCCGGACCAACCTACGAAACCCCCGCAGAAATCCGCATGCTTTCAATTTTGGGTGCGGATGTCGTATCAATGTCGACGGTCCCCGAGGCGATCATGGGCCGCGCACTTGGCCTGTCGGTTGCTGCCGTAGCCTTCGTTTCCAACCTCGCCGCAGGCACGGGCGCTGCCGATGTCTCTCATGCCGATGTGCTGCAATGCAGTGCACGTCATGCCGGGTCATCGACGGCTTTAATCAGGCAGATCGTGACTCTCTGGCAGGACGTCGACAATATTTTTCCCATATGAAGTTTTCCCTGGGTGCATGTGTAAATATGCGATTTATAAGAATATAATTTTTCATTTCTGGCGTCGGCCATGCTTGACAGGGGAGGGTGTCATGTTAGACTTTTCTGAACGAATCAACCAAGGTATGACAGAGGTGCCTCTTGGCCGAAGCAGCAAAACGCATTCTGATCGTAGATGATGAAGAGAATACCCGTATCGGGTTGTCGAAGCTCCTCTCCCAGGAGGGTTTTGATGTCGCCAGCGCTGCCAACGGATTCGAGGCTCTTGATTATCTTGGCCAGAACAAGGTCAACCTCATCATCAGTGACATCAACATGCCGGACATGAACGGGCTGGCTTTTTTACGTGAGCTCAGTCGCAAGCATCCGAGCACCAGCGTCATCATGATAACCGCCTACGGAGGGGTCGAGTCCTACCTCGAGGCGATGAATCTAGGCGCCTATGAGTATCTGCACAAGCCGGTGAGGCTTGAAGAGCTCCGGTCGATTCTTGCCAAGGTGTTTAACGGCAGCTCGATAGCGCGAGTCTGCTGAACAGAACATGTGAGAGGTGCCGCCATGGAATTCAAAACGATCCTGTTCGCGACCGATTTCTCCGAGGGAGCCGATTATGCCATGCGTTACGCGCTCTCCCTTGCCCGCAAGTTCGAAAGTCGCCTGGTCGTCATTCACATCATCAATGAACCGGTTGACCTGCGCGGTTTCTACGTGCCGCACATCTCCTTCGACAAGCTCGAGGAGGAGATAGAGCAAGGTGCGCAAAAACTCATGGAGCAGTTCTGTCGCAAGCACATGCAGGATTATGAAAATTACGAAACCCACGTTTTCCCCGGGATCCCGTATGATGAGATCATCAAACGCGCTGATGAATTCGGTGCCGAGCTGATCGTTGTGGGAACGCACGGCCGGACCGGTCTCGACCACGTCTTGTTCGGCAGCACTGCCGAGAAGGTCGTGCGCAAATCGAGCGTACCGGTCATGACCATCCGGTTCAATGAATGAACCTCGACAAATACCGGCAAAAAGGCAGCGGAAACGCTGCCTTTTTTGTTGCTCTCCGGTTGCTTGTCTCTTGCCATGGAGTCACACGACGGGTATTCTGACAACTTGATTTGAACCGGGGAAATTGGCACGCAATGCGCGAAAAGATCCTGATAATCGATGATGAACGCATGATTCTCGAGCTCACCAGCATGGTGCTGAGTGGCCGGAATTTTCAAGTGCTGACAGCGGACAATGCGCATGCGGGCTATGAAATCATAGCGCGCGAGAACCCGGCGCTGGTGCTGCTCGACTACATGATGCCCCAGGTGAACGGGCTCGATGCCCTGAAAGAGATCCGCGCCCGTTTTCCGGATACCTATGTCATCATGTTCACCGGCAAGGGGAGCGAGGAGGTGGCGGTCGAGCTGATGAAGGCCGGCGCCTCCGACTACGTGCTCAAACCGTTCAGCAATGCGAAGCTGGTGGAGCGGATCGAGAATGTTCTTCACCTGAGGTCCATTGAGCTTCACAACCGTGAGCTGCTCTGCGAACAGAGACGGCTGCTCGGCGAAATCGAGGGGTGGAACCGGGAACTGGAAGAACGCGTCGCGATCAAGTCCGTGGAGCTTGAACGTGCTCACCATGAACTCCTTTTGACGGAAAAACTCGCCGCACTGGGCCACCTCTCTGCCGGCATGGCGCACGAGATTCGCAACCCTCTGAATTCCATCAGCCTTTTTGCCCAGGTCATGCGCGCCGGGCTGAAGGAGGACCAGGAGCTGCAGTCCTATGCGGACAAGATTGTCGGCGAGGTCGAGCGCATCGATGCCATACTGGTCAAGTTGCTCTCGACCAGCAAGCGTTCGCCATTCCAGCTGCGTTCCATACGCCTCCGGGACGTTATCGAGGCAAGCCTGCAACCGTTCGTTGAGCAATGCCGTGTGCAGGGCGTGAGGTTGAAAAAAGTCCTGCCGGAGACGGTCCCGTCGATTCTGGCGGATGCCGATGAGCTTGGCCAGGTATTCTCCAACCTGTTTGCCAACGCGCTGTTTGAGATGAAGACCGGCGGGGAGTTGTCGGTCGTTCTGAGCTGTGACGACCAGAACGTCATGGTGACGGTCAGTGACACCGGTGGTGGTATCCCCGAGGAAAACCTGAACATGATCTTCGACCCCTTTTTCACGACCAAGGAAAAAGGCACCGGCTTCGGTCTCTCTGTGGTTCTGCGTATCGTGAAAACCTATGCTGGACGCATCTCTGTCGACAGTCGGCCCGGAGAGGGTACGACCTTCCGGGTGCGGTTGCCTCTCGCCTGAGAGGCAACAGAGCGGATGGATTTATAAATGGCCTTATGGTTGCGTGACCTGACGCTTGCCCTGGACGGCGATGAGAAACAGCTGCCGGCCCTGGCCGCGCGCCGCCTCGGGATCGATGAGCGTGAACTGACGGATTTCAAGATCGTAAAGCGTTCACTCGACGCACGTCGGAAATCCAGGATTCTGAGGGTCTTCACGGTAGAATTCAAAGTCGCCGATGAAGCTGCTTTGTTACACAGGAATCAAAACGACCGGCACCTCGAGTTGCGCCCACCGGTCGAGCCCGCGGCATTGCCGCGCCTGTCCTCCCCCTGTCGGGCACTGGTCGTCGGCATGGGGCCTGCGGGCCTGTTTGCCGCCAAGCGCCTGGCGGAGGCCGGCGCCCGGGTGACCCTGATCGAACGTGGCCGGCCGGTCGAGCAGCGGGTAAGGGATGTCGAAGCTTTCTGGTCGACCGGGCGGCTCAATCCGGCAAGCAATGTCCAGTTCGGTGAGGGCGGCGCCGGAACTTTTTCCGATGGGAAGCTGACAACCCGCCTCAATCACCCCCTGCGGCAGGCTGTCCTCGAAACGCTGGTCGCCTTCGGCGCGCCGGAAGACATTCTGATCGAGGCGCGCCCGCACGTCGGCACCGACCGGCTGCGGAAAGTTGTCATCGGTTTTCGCGAGTACCTGGCAAGCCTGGGTGTGACGGTGCGTTTCGAGACCTGCCTGACGGACTTCGTAATGCAAAAGGGCCGGATTTGCGGCGGCATCTGCAACGGTGATGATCTCTTGCCGACAGATGCTCTCGTCCTGGCTCCCGGACACAGTGCCCGTGACACCTACGCGATGCTCGATCGCAATGGGGTGCGCCTAGAAGCCAAGGGCTTTGCCATCGGCGTCCGCGTTGAGCACCCCGCCGAGCTGATCAACCGCATTCAGTACGGGCGATCCTCGGCGGAGCTTCCGGCCGCTGATTATGCCCTGCGCTTCAACGACAGCGAATCCGGCCGGGGCGTCTATTCGTTCTGCATGTGTCCCGGCGGCGAGGTGATCAATGCGGCCTCGGAAGCCGACGGCCTGGTGGTCAACGGCATGAGTCGCTCCGCGCGTGCGACCGCCTATTCGAACAGTGCCCTGGTCGTTGCCGTCTCCCCTCGTGACTGGGGAGGGGACACGCTCGGCGGGATCGCATTCCAGAGACATTGGGAACGACTGGCGTACCGGGCGGGCGGCGGCGGATTTGCAGCACCGGCGCAGAACCTGCTATCGTTCGCCGGTCTCGGTGGCGGTGCCGTCGTGACGTCCTGTCGTCCCGCGGTGGTCGAGGCCGATCTGAACGAGGTGCTCCCCGCGTTTGTCAGCGAAGGGCTGAAGCGCGCCTTGCCGCATTTTGATCGGCAGATGCGTGGTTTCCTGACCGCTGAGGCCCAGCTGATCGGCGTTGAATCCCGGACTTCGGCCCCGCTGCGCATCATCCGTGGTGAAGATGGTTCATCGGTGAGCCACGCGGGGATCTTTCCGGCGGGGGAAGGTGCCGGCTACGCGGGGGGGATCATGAGCGCAGCACTCGATGGCCTGCGAGCGGCGGAACAGGTTGTCCAATATGCTATCAACGGGAGACACATTTGAAAGAAGTCTACGTCAAGGATATTGCTGAACGCGACTGGGTCGAGGCCGCATTTCTGGTGCGCGACAAGATCATCGGCATGGCCAAGAACGGTCGTCCGTACCTGACCCTCAAGCTGATGGACCGCACCGGGGAGGTCGAAGGGCGGATATGGGATCAGGTGGATGAAATCTCGGCACGATTTGCCAAGGACGATTTTGTCCGGGTGGCCGGCAAGGCGAGCGTCTACATGGGAAAGATGCAGCTGGTTTTGCAGGAGCTGGCGCGGCTTGATGAGTCGGCTGTCGATCTGTCCGACTTCCTGCCGGTTTCGACCCGTGGCCTTGATGAAATGGTCAGTCAACTGCAAACCATCGTCGCCAGCCTCGCCGACCCTCACCTGCGCGGCCTGATGGAGGCCTTCCTGGCCGACCGGACGTTCATGGACGGTTACCTGAGGGCGCCGGCTGCCAAGACCATGCACCACGTCTGCCTCGGGGGGTTGCTCGAGCACTCGCTCGCGGTCGCCGTGCTCGCGGAGGACATCTGCCGGCGATATCCGGATCTCAACCGGGACCTGCTGGTCGTCGGTGCGCTGCTGCACGACGTCGGCAAGGTTGAGGAGCTGCGCTACCGGCGATCCTTCGAATATACCGATGCCGGCAAATTGCTCGGCCACATCGTCATCGGTGTCGAGCTGGTTGAAGCCAAGCTGCGTCATCTCGCGGATTTTCCTTTGGAGCTGTCAGTGCTTCTCAAGCATCTGCTCCTGTCGCATCACGGCCAGTACGAATTCGGCTCGCCGAAACGCCCCAAGACGATGGAGGCGGTGATCCTCAACTTTCTCGACGATCTCGATTCCAAAATCAACGGCGTGCGCACCCACATCGAAAAGGAACCGGACAGCGATTCGCCCTGGACACAGTACCATCGGCTGTACGACCGTTATTTTCTGAAAAGTTCATTCGGCCGGTCAGGGTCGACGGCCAAGGATCGGGTCAAGCCGGCAGAGGAGCCCGCCAGGCCGCTGCAGGAAGACAGTCGCGACGCGCGACGGGCGCGATTCAGCAACACCCTGGGCGAGCAGCTCGCCGGGAAAAAAATCGACCTGTTCGATGTGAACAGGCAGGAGGTCAAGGATGAGTAACAAGATGATTCTGCACCAACTCAGCGTTGGTCCGCTTCAGGTCAACTGCTTTCTGGTCGGGTGCCCGGCAACCCGCGAGGCCATGGTCGTCGACCCGGGGGAGGAAGGCGCGCGAATTCTGCATCTTGCCCGCAGAGAAGGCCTGCAGATCCGGACGGTTGTCAATACACATGGGCATTTCGACCACATCGGCGCCAACCGCCAACTGGTCGAGGAGACCGGTGCCGAGCTGCTGATTCATGAGAAAGACGTCGCTCTCTTGATGAACGCCAGAAGTCACGCCGAAGTTTACGGACTTTCCGTGGCCGGCTCGAACCAGCCGGACCGGCTTCTCAAGCATGGCGACCGTATCAAGGTGGGAGAACTGGTTTTTGATGTCCTGCATGTCCCGGGTCACTCGCCGGGCGGGATTGCGCTGCTTGGCGGCGGGCACCTGTTCGTCGGTGACGTCCTGTTCGCCGGGTCGATCGGCCGCACAGACCTCCCCGGCGGGGACTTCGACCAGCTGGTGAAGGGGGTGCGCGAACATCTCTTCATCCTCGCCGACGAGACGATCGTTCATCCGGGGCACGGGCCGGATACCACCATCGGCCGGGAGAGGCGCATGAACCCGTTCGTCGGTGATGACGCCGTCGCATAGGAGGAAGACATGCTGAAGGGAAAATGCATCATTCTCGGCGTCACGGGCGGCATCGCCGCCTACAAGGCTGCAGAACTGCTGCGTCTGCTGGTCAAGGCCGGCGCCGAGACGCACGTCGTCATGACCCGCAGCGCCCGGGAGTTCGTCGCGCCGCTGACCTTCCAGACGCTCTCCGGAAACCCGGTGCATACCGAACTTTTCAATCTTGTCCAGGAGCAGGAGATCGGTCACATCTCCCTCGCGGACCGGGCCGACCTGGTGCTGATCGCGCCGGCGACCGCCAACCTGATCGGCAAGGTCGCCGCCGGGCTGGCGGATGACCTGTTGACAACCACGATCATGGCGACCAGGGCGCCGGTCGTCTTCGCTCCGGCGATGAACACCAACATGTGGGAGAATCCCCTCTACCGCGAAAATCAGGAGCGTCTCGAGCGCTTCGGCTATCACTTCATCGAACCGATCAGCGGCGAGCTGGCCTGTGGCTGGGAAGGGCAGGGCAAATTGCCAGACCCGCAGGATATTTTCGAGGACGTCCGCGTTCTTCTCGGCACGCGCGAACTCGCCGGCAAGACGGTCCTGGTCACGGCCGGGCCGACCCGCGAAGAGCTCGATCCGGTGCGTTTCCTGAGCAACCACTCGTCCGGCAAGATGGGGTATGCCATCGCCCGGGCCGCCAGGGACAGAGGCGCTCGGGTGATCCTGGTCTCCGGTCCGGTTGCTCTCCATGCCCCCAGGCAGGTCACAACGCTGCGGGTCGACAGCGCCGGGGAGATGCATCGTGCGGTGATGGAACACGCCGCCGAAGCCACCGTGATCATCAAGGCTGCAGCCGTGGCCGATTACCGTCCGGTCATGCGGGCTGCGAGCAAAACCAAGAAGGGCGGCAACCAGCAGCTGTCGATCAGCCTGGAACGCAACCCCGACATTCTCGCCGAGCTCGGCAAGGCCAAGGGCTCGAAAATCCTGGTTGGCTTTGCTGCGGAAACCGACGATCTGCTGGCCAACGCCCGGCAGAAGCTGCAGGGCAAGAATCTTGATATGATCGTCGCCAACGACGTGACCGAAGACGGCGCGGGCTTCGACGGTGATACCAACATCGTGCGCTTATTGACGCCGGACGGCGAAGTCGAGGCGCTGGCAAAGATGAGCAAGGAGGCGGTCGCCGACGCCCTGCTTGACCGGATCGTGGCATTGTTGCGGAGCCGCTGAGCCGTCAACCGGACGAGAGGAGCGTGAGGAGCTCGTCCGGACGGCAGATCGATTCCCGCAATCGCTTCTTGATGACGGCGACCATCGGGGCGGCGTCGCTTGCGTTCAGCCGGCCATCGAGCCAGAGGTTGTGGAGGTTCTTGCGGATCATGCCGGCTGCGTAGAGCGCTCGCTCGCCGGTCGGGTCGGCATTCCGGTAAGGGCTGCCCTCGAGGTCGCACAGGAGACTGAAGACGGCCTCCCTGCTGAGGGTCAGGTAATCGACCTGGTCCTCCGGCGTGATCGCCCATTTCGAGGTGTTGGCCAGCGAGCGGAGCATCTTCTGGTACTGCTGCAGACGGTTGAGAAACAGCAGCGAGTTGAAGATGCGTTTGTTGGTGCCGAAGGAGAAGATCGTGTTCGACAGGACGCTGCGCATGAGAGCGTCGTTTCCTGAGAAATCCTTGCGGCCGATGGAGCGGGCCAGGGGCCATATCTTCGGATCGACGTGGGCCTCGAAGCGCATTTCCCAGTAGGTGTGTTTCAGCATCACCGTGTTGTAGGTGCGGATCAGCTTGAAGGGGACGAAGTAGGAGTGGGCCACTGTGTCCGCCGCCAGGTGACTGAGATAGCCGTAAGCGCAGGCTCTCTGGTTGTCGGTTCTGGCTGCGTCGAGAATCTGCAGCCCCATGCGCCAGGAATGGCAGTGCTTCAGGTAGTGGGTGTGCTTTTTGCCTAAAGTGATGTCGGCGCTGATGCAGCCGTACAGGTAGTCGTTGGGATGGGCGGACAACAGCGCCCTCAGGGCTTCGGGGAGAAGGTGCACATGCTCGAGGATCCAGGAGCCGGACTGCAGGTGGACGCCGATCCCCCAGGCCCAGGCTTCGGTCGGGCTCAGCAACATGCCGAGGACAGCTGTCATTATTGCAGGAAGTCGCCATTTCATTGGATAATCAATGTCCCTTTCAAGACATAATACACCGCGGTAAGGATTTGTCAGTCAAATATGCCGGACCAAGTCGTCAATGAAATACGTGAGACCCTCGCGGCGGCGCGCAGCCAGCTGGAATACCTGCGTGACCTCGGGCTGGAGACCCAGCCACTGGCCGCGCCTTCATCAACCGCTCTGACGTCTGCCGTTGTCGCCATGCACGCGGGTGGAGAAACCCTGGAGGATGTCAGGAACGATCTCGGTGACTGTCGTCGTTGCGGTCTTGCCGCAGCACGGACGCAGCTGGTGTTCGGTGTCGGCAATCCGAACGCACGTCTGCTGCTGGTGGGTGAAGCCCCCGGCCGGGAAGAGGATCTCCAGGGGGAGCCGTTCGTCGGCGAAGCCGGTCGCTTGCTCGACCGCATCCTCCTCGCGATGAAGATGCAGCGCGAGGAAGTCTACATCTGCAACGTTCTCAAGTGCCGTCCGCCGAACAACCGCGATCCGCTGCCGGAGGAGGTCGCAACCTGCGAAGTTTTCCTCGCCCGGCAAGTCGCTGCCGTCAAACCCCAGGTGATTGTCGCGCTGGGGCGTTTCGCCGTGCAGAGCCTGTTGCAGACCAAAACGCCGATCAGCCGCCTGCGCGGGGAATGGCAGAGCTACCAGGGGGTGCCACTGATGCCGACCTATCATCCTGCCTACCTGTTGCGCAACCCGGAAGGCAAGCGTGATGTCTGGGAGGACATGAAAGAGGTCCTGCGGTTGATGAACTCTCTCGGTGATGCATCATGAGCTCCGGTCCGTTGCTTGAGGCATGCGAAGTGGTCGTCAGTCGTCCGACGGACGGCGGCGGCCGCCAGACGATCCTCCGGGCAACGACCATCAGCGCTGCGGCAGGGGAGGTCCTCGCTGTCGCCGGCCCTTCAGGCAGCGGCAAAAGCACCCTCCTGCGGCTGTTCAACCGGCTGCTCGAACCTGATACCGGGCGGGTCCTGCTTGCCGGTGAAGATGTCCGCACCCTCGACCCGCCCGTGCTGCGCGCGCGGGTCACTCTCGTGGCACAGAAGCCCTTTCTGTTCGCCGGTACCGTGCGCGCGAACCTGGCTGCTTCGGCTCATTTACGCAAGGCTGCTCCCCCCGATACCGGGGGGGCGGACATGCGCGAGATTCTCGAACTGTGCCAGGTCAGTGAGGCCTGGCTTGATAAAGACGCCCGCAAGCTGTCGATCGGGCAGCAGCAGCGCGTCTGCCTGGCCCGCGCCCTGGCCGGCCCTTGCCAGGCGCTGCTGCTGGACGAGCCGACCAGCGCTCTCGATCGCCTGACATCCGAACAGCTGGCGCTGACCTTCCGCCAGCTCGCCGAACGGCGCGGCCTGGCGATCATCCTGGTGACCCATGATCTGTCTCTGGCGGAGCGCTGTGCCGATCGCATCGCCCTGCTGCTGGAAGGCGCGATTGTCGAGGAGGGCCCGACCGCTCAGGTCCTGAAGAATCCGATGAACGCCGGCGCCCGTGACTTTCTGACGTCGACGCCCGCCGAACGCCACGGAGGGACGCCATGAATGGCGGAATCATCGACCTCAGCCTGTGGGACCTGGTAACGGTTTACAGCCTGTTGCTGCTGAGCATGGGGTTGGCGCACCTGCTGAAGGCGAACCAGGGCCGCGAGCTGTTCTGGGCCGGACTGCGCATGTTCGCCCAGCTGCTGCTCGTCGGTTATGTCCTGCACCTGGTGTTCGCGCTGCAGACCCCGGTGCCGGTGCTGTTGATCCTGGTGGTGATGACCGGTTTCGCCGTGCAGACGATCGGTGCCCGGGTCAAGACCCGGATGCCGCACTTCTATCGCATCGTCGGCAGCGCGATCCTTTTCGGCTGCGGCGGCATGACATTCTTTTTCTGTACTGCGGTGATCGGCCTCGATCCCTGGTACGACCCGCGTTACCTGATCCCTCTGGCGGGCATGGTGATCGGCAATTCCATGACGGGCGCCAGCCTCGCCGTCGAACGCCTGGGCGCCGAGTTCCGAGAGCGCCGCGAGGAAATTGAAACCGCACTCTGCCTTGGCAGCAGCGTGCAGGCCGCTTCGGAATCGGCCGTCAGCAGCGCCTTCCGGGCGGCCCTTATCCCGTCGGTCAACGCCATGGCCGCCATGGGCCTGGTGTTTCTTCCCGGGATGATGACCGGACAGATTTTGTCGGGAACCGAGCCGTTGCTCGCGGTCAAGTACCAGATCGCCATCATGTGCGTGATCACCGGCAGCGTTTCCGTATCGACCTATCTCATTCTGAGGTTCGGCTATCGCACATATTTCACCCCACACCAGAGCCTGAGGGAAGACTGACCGCATTGCGGATATCCCATGGAAAGTAACCCTACGATGCCATTCGATAATGCAGATGAAGAGCTCCGTGCCGAGCTTGAAAGACTCCGCGAGGAAAACCGGACCCTCAGGGAAAGGCTGGACGCGGAGAGCGACACCTGTGCGCGTCTGGCCGAAAGCGAAGAAAGGTACCGTGCCCTGGTTGAACTCGCGGCGGATGCCATTCTTGCCGGTGACCCCGAAGGTTTTATCATCGGCGCCAACCAGAGCGCCGTTGCCTTGACGGGGTATCCCGGCGAGGAACTTGTCGGACTTAATATCAGCCGCCTGTTTACCGCCGATGAGCAGGCGCGCACGCCGCTGCGCTACGTCCTGCTCAAAGCCGGGAAAGTCATCCAGCGGGAGCGGCAGCTGCTGCGCAAGGACGGGACCTTCGTCGACATCGGCATGCACAGCCGGATGATGCCGGATGGCACTTATCAGACGATCCTGCGCGACATGACCGAGCGCAAGGCCATGGAGCGAAGACTGATCGAATCGAACCGGGGATTGGAAGCCTTTACGTCAACAGTTTCCCATGATCTGCGCACACCCCTGACACCGATCATCGGTTACGCTGAATATATCAGGGATAATTATCGGGGCTGCCTGGACGAGCAGGCCCTGTCGTACCTTCAGGAGATCGAGAAGGCCGGTGAGAAGATGCGGGAGCTGATCGACGACCTGCTCAGACTGTCGAGAGTGGGACGTCCGGACAGCCCTTCCTCGCCGATCGATGCCAATGCGATTGCGATTGCCTGCGTGCGTGACCTGGACCGGCAAATCAGGGATTCCGGGGTTGTCGTACAGCTTGGCGATCTGCCGTCGGCCCGCGTTGCGCGCACCTGCCTGTCGCAAATCTTTGCCAATTTGCTTGGCAATGCCGTGGCCTATGCCGCACGACCGGGTGGTGTGATCGAAGTGGAGGGAGAGCGCAATGCCAACCGGGTGCGTTACCTTGTGAGAGATCACGGTCCGGGGGTCGCTGCCAGAAACCGTGAACGTGTCTTTGAGGCTTTCTTCAGGGGGGCGGCTGATGAATCCGCTCCGGGGACAGGGCTGGGTCTTTCTATTGTTCGCAAGATTGCAGGGCTCTACGCCGGTTCCGCCTGGCTTGAAGAGACGCCCGGTGGTGGCTGTACCTTCGTGGTCGAGATGTTTGATGAGCTGCCGGATTGAAGCGGACTTCCCGGGGCGTCAAGACGACACCAAGGCCCGACAGTGACCTGTCGGGCCTTGGTGTTGGTGCTGCAGCGATGAATGTTTATGCGACCTGCTGTTTCGTCTGCGGCGGTTCCGGGCGTTCTGCCGGGTAGAGATGCACGTCGCGTTGCGGGAAGGGGATGCCGATGCCTTCAGCATCGAAGCGGTTCTTTATTCTGGCGTGCAAGTCGAAATGGACCGGCCAGTAGTCGGTCGACGCGACCCAGGGGCGGACGGCGAAGTTGACGCTGTTGTCCGCCAGCGCGAGGACGCCGATGGTCGGTTCAGGATCGTTGAGGATGCGATCGTCATGGGTCAGGATGTCGGTCAGGACCTGTTTGACATGGCCAAGGTCGGAGCTGTAGCTGACGCCGATCACCAGGTCGACCCGCCGGATCGGTTTGGCCGAATAGTTGATGATGTTGTCGCCCAGCAGTTTGCCGTTCGGCACGTAGATCGTCTTGTTGTCCCCGGTTTTCAGTTGCGTCGAGAAGATGTTGAGCGTTTCGACCGTGCCGAGGACCCCGGCGGCTTCAATCGTGTCACCCGCCTTGAACTGGCGGAAGATGAGGATCATGACTCCGGCGGCAAAGTTGCCGAGAGAATCCTTGAGGGCGAGGCCGATCGCCAGGCCGGCGGCGCCGACGATGGCAATCAGCGATGTCGTCTGGATGCCGAGCTTGTTGAGGGCGGCGATCGCCGCAAAGGTGGCAATGGCCGCGTAGATGAGATTACCGACGAATCCGGTCAGCGCCCGGTCGACATCGCGACGCTCCATGAGGTTCCTGACCATGTGCGACACCACCTTGCCGCCCCAGAAGCCGATGCCGAGAATGATCATGGCGTAAACGATGCTGCCCAACATGGACGTGGCGAAGGTTGCCTCCTGAGCCATTGACTCCTCCTTGTATTGAAATGAATGCAGACTTTGCCAGGGCGGGTTACTGCATGCCGTAGCGCTTCATCTTCTCCACCAGGGTCGTGCGATTGACCTTCAGCAGGTTTGCCGCCCGTGCCTTGATGTTGTCTGCGCGGTTCATGGCCTGTGTGATCAGGTTCATCTCGATCCTGGCGATGGTGTCGGTCAGGTCGAGTCCCTGCTCCGGGACCTGGGGGGTCGGCAGGTGATCGTGGTCCAGGTGCGTGCCGCCGATCTTCAAGGGGAGGTCATGGCAGTCGATGACGACGCCATCGGTCAGAGCGATGGCCCGCTCGATGACATTCTCCATCTCGCGCACGTTGCCGGGCCAGGCATAATTCTCCAGGGCGCGCAGCGCGGTCGGCGTGATGTCCAGGACCGGTCGACGCATCTCGTTGCAGATCTTGCGCAGAAAATGTTTGGCGAGCAGCGGGATGTCTTCGCAGCGTTCGCGGAGCGGTGGCAGATGTATGGGGATGACGTTGAGACGATAGAACAGGTCCTCGCGGAACAGCCCCTGGCTGACTCTCTGGTCGAGATCGGAATTGGTCGCCGAAATCACCCGGACATCGAGCTTGATGCGACGCGTTGCCCCGACCCGCTCGATTTCCTGCTCCTGAAGGACCCGCAGCAGTTTCATCTGCAGGTGCATCGGCATGGTGCCGATCTCGTCGAGGAAAATCGTCCCCTGGTTGGCCAGTTCGAACTTGCCCGGCTTGTCGTGCACCGCCCCGGTGAATGAGCCGCGCACGTGACCGAACAGCTCGCTTTCCAGCAGCTCTCCCGGTATGGCACCGCAGTTGATGGCGATGAACGGTTTCGCCTTGCGGGCGCCGTTGTAGTGGATGGCGCGCGCGACCAGCTCCTTGCCGGTCCCGGATTCGCCGAGGATCAGGACCGTCGAGTCGGTTTGCAGGATTTTCTCCATGCGCGTGAAGACCGGCTGGATGGCGGGGCTGTTGCCGATGATGTTGTCGAACTTGTATTTGCCGCGCAATTGCTGCCGCAGGAAGAGGTTCTCGGCAACCAGCAGGCTCTTCTCGACGGCTTTGGCGACCAGGATCTTCAGCTTGTCGAAGTTGACCGGCTTGGTGATGTAGTCGAAGGCGCCGCTCTTCATGGCCTCGACCGCGGTCTCTGCAGTAGCGTTTCCGGTTATCAGGATCACGTTGCAGGCGAGGTCGCTCTCCTTGACGTTCTTGAGGATGTCGATGCCGCTCACGCCGGGGAGGAAAAGATCGGTGATGATGACGTCGAAGTGCTTGCGTGCTATCAGGTCGAGAGCCTCTTCGCCGGTGGCGGCGGCCTCGGCCTGGTAGCCTTCCCCCTTCAACAGCAGCCCAAGGCCTTCGCGACTGCCGGGATCGTCATCGACCAGGAGAATGCTCGCTGGCTCACTCATGTCGTTCCCTCTCCTTAATGCTGTATGCGTCATCAATTTGACGATTGTGGAAAGCTAGCACGATCGGTGACCTGGCGCAAGAGGGAATGGCTGGCTTTTAGTAATTCACCGTGGTAATAGTAGCTTAAGCGAATTATATCGAGCCTGCGAAGCGGCTTATGCCGCACAATTGCCAAGGGGGCGTCGATAAATTGACACCGGAGCGCGCGCTGCTACAATGATGTTCATGAAAAAACCACTTTCGAAAGTGTATTTGTTCCTGCTTTGCGGGGTGCTGATGGTGCTGCCGGTCGCGCAGTCGCTGCGGGCTGAAGCAACGGAGCTGCCGGTGGTGCGTATCGCCGGAGCGATCAACCCCGTTCAGGCGCAGTTTGTTATCGGTGAACTGTCCCGGGCCAACAGTCTCAAGGCTCCTGCCTTCCTGATCGAACTGGATACCCCCGGCGGGCTCGACACGGCCATGCGCGATATCATCCAGGGCATTCTCTCCTCCGAGATCGCCGTGATCGTGTACGTTTCTCCTTCCGGCGCTCGGGCCGCCTCGGCCGGTGCGTTGATCACCCTGGCGGCCGATTTCGCCGCCATGGCGCCCGGCACCAACATCGGGGCCGCCACGCCGATCGCCATCAGCGGTGATGAACAGGGCGAGACGCTCAAGAAAAAGATCGTCAACGATGCCGTCGCCTACGCCCGCTCGCTTGCCGAGCAGCGAGGCCGCGATCGCGATTGGGCCGAAAAGATCGTCAGTGAGGGCATTTCGACCCCCGCACAGGAAGCCCTGGAAAGGCAGGTCATCGACCTGGTCGTTGAGTCCAGGGAGGAGCTCCTCGCACAGCTCGATGGCAAACGTTACCTGCGGCGCGGTGAAGCCCGGCATCTGGCGCTCGCCGGGGCCGTGCCGGTGGTGGCAGAGATGAACTGGCGACAGAGAGTCCTCGATACGATCAGCAACCCGACGCTGGCTTATCTCCTGATGATGCTCGGGCTGCTCGGCATCTTCTTCGAAATCTCCCAGCCGGGCGTCATCCTGCCCGGGGTGGTCGGGGCGATCGCCATCCTGCTGGCCCTGTTCGCCTTCCAGACCTTGCCGATCAACTATGCCGGCGTGCTGCTGATCCTGCTGGCCATGGTGCTGTTCATCCTGGAGATCAAGGTGGCCTCTTACGGCATGCTGACCGTCGGCGGGATCATCTCCCTGGCGCTTGGCTCACTGATGCTGATCGACAGCTCGGAGCCGTACATGCAGGTGTCCCGCGTGGTGATCTTCGCCACGGTGACCGTCTGCAGCGGATTTTTCGTCTTCTGCCTGTATTACGTCATGCGCACCCAGAAGACCCGCTTCCAGTCGGGCTCGGAAGGGATGGTGGGAGAAGAGGGGCGGGCAGTCACTGCGGTCCATGATGGAGGACAGGTTTTCGTGCACGGCGAGTACTGGGACGCTTTTGCCGCCGAACCGATCGCTGCCGGCGCAACCATCGTGATCGTACGCATCGTCAATGGCATGCGCCTCGAGGTGCGGGCATTGAACCGTCAGAAGGACAGCGTCCGGCTGGACTGAGAATCGCGACGGGCCGCCGTCACCCCGCAAAACGTCCGGGACCTGGAACAGCCAGGCTGCCGCTGTAGGTTTAACTTCAAGGGACAAGGAGCTACGCAATGATTCCAACTGGTTTGATCGGATGGGCTGTTGTTCTTGGCCTGGTGCTGATGGTCATCGGCAGCGCCGTAAGGGTTCTGCTCGAGTACGAGCGGGGCGTCGTCTTCCGACTCGGTCGCTTTGCCGGCGTCAAGGGGCCCGGCCTGCGCTTCATCATCCCCGGCATCGACAGGCTGGTCAAGGTCAGCCTGCGCACGGTGGCCATGGACGTGCCGCCCCAGGACGTGATCACCAAGGACAACGTTTCGATCAAGGTCAATGCAGTCCTCTATTTTCGCGTCATGCAACCGGAAAAAGCCCTGATCGAGGTGGAGAATTACCTGTACGCCACCAGCCAGCTGGCCCAGACCTCGCTGCGCAGTGTCCTCGGCCAGGCCGAGCTGGATGAACTGCTCTCGCATCGCGACAAGATCAACCAAACGCTACAGGGGATTCTCGACCGGCAGACCGATCCCTGGGGGGTGAAGATTTCCAACGTCGAGATCAAGCACGTCGACCTGCCGAGCGAGATGCAGCGGGCCATGGCCCGCCAGGCCGAAGCCGAGCGCGAGCGGCGCTCCAAGGTGATCCATTCCGAGGGTGAATTCCAGGCCAGTCAGAAGCTGGCCGATGCCGCACGGGTTCTCGCTTCGGAGAATGGTGCGTTGCAGCTGCGTTTCCTGCAGACGCTCACCGAGATTGCCACCGAGAAGAACTCGACCATCCTCTTCCCGATCCCGATCGATCTGATCAAGCCGTTTCTGAAAAAGGAGGATTAGGGAGATATTTCCAACATTCAGGTTTCGTTGTTGGGAGATGCGTCGTTGCGGTTCGTTGCGAACCGGACGCTGCAAGATACGAGGCCCGCAGCCTGCCGCTGCGGGCCTCGTCTACTTGCTTATCAGGCTGCGGCCACCAGGCCGTCGACGATGTTGACGACGCGCTGCGCCTGGCGGGCGATGTCGCGGTTGTGGGTGACCAGGACGATGGTTTTGCCGCGGCGGTGCAGGTCGTGCAGCAGCGCGACGATGGCGGCTTCAGCGGTCGAGTCGAGGTTGCCGGTCGGCTCATCCATCATCAGGATGTCCGGGTCGTTGGCCAGGGCGCGGGCGATGGCTACCCGCTGTTGCTGTCCTCCGGAGAGTTCGCCGGGCTTTGCCGAGAGCTTCTCTTCCAGGCCGACGAGGGTTAACAGCTCACGGGCACGCGCTGCCTGTTCCTTGACCGGCAGCCCGGTGAGCATCATGGCGGTTTCCACGTTCTCCTGGGCGGTCAGGCTGCGGAGAAGGTTGAAAAACTGGAACACAAAGCCGATCTTCCGGCCGCGCAGCCTGGCCAGTTCGCCCGGAGCGAGCCGGTTGATCTCCGTGCCGCCGAGATGGACGGATCCGCCGCTGGGGTAGTCGAGACCGCCGATGAGCTGGAGCAGCGTGCTCTTGCCGTGCCCCGAAGGCCCGACGATGCAGGTGAATGATCCGCGCGGAATGTCCAGAGTCACACCGCGCAGGGCGTGAGTGGCGACCGCACCGCGACCGTAGGTCTTGGTCAGCTTGTCGGTGCTGATAATGATTTCACTCATAACTGATGGCCTCCACGGGAGAGAGCCGTGCCGCCCGCCAGGCCGGGTAGAGGCCGGCGAGGATGGCGACCGCTGCGGAGAAGGCGATCGAGCCGAACACCAGCCCCGGGGTGACCAGGTCGCCGTTGCCCGACCCCTTGACGAACATGGTGAAGGCGTTCTGGGTCACCTGTGGGGCTGCCAATACGGAAAAGCCCAGTCCGGCGATGACGCCGACGGCGCCGCCGAGCAGGCCGTAGAGGCCGGATTCGAACAGGAAGAGGGTGAAGATGGTGCGCCGCCGCGCGCCCAGCGCCTGAAGGATGCCGATCTCGCGTTTGCGCTCATAGGTGGCGGCGAGCATGGTATTGATGATGCCGAAGGCAGCCGCCAGCACGGCGACCGCGGCGATGAGCTGCAGGGTGACGTTGACAGTGCCGACGATGGACATCACAGACTTGAGCATCTGCTGGTCGGTGATCACGCCGAGGCTGACCGTATCCTTGATTTTTTGCGCGTAAAGTTCGACCTGGTCGAGGTCATCGACCCGGACCGCCATGTAGGAGGCCCGGTCCTCGGCCTGGTAAAGACGCTGGACCAGGGGCAGCGGCAGGAACAGGGTAACGTCATCCTTGCTGCCGGTTTCGGCGAAGACGCCAAGCACTGTAAATTTCTCGCCGCGAATGGTGACCTCGGAGCCGGGACGCAGGCCGAACTGTTCGGCAGCGATCGCACCGATCACCACGCCGGGTTCGTCGGCCGTTTCGAAGTAGCGGCCATGGCGAAGTTCCCAGCGCTTGAAGGCCAGGGTTGCCATCGGCAGCATGCCGACGACGCTGACCGGGCGGTTGCTGATCGCTGTCCTCTCGTTCAGAAACGGCAGCGCCGTGACGCCTTCGATGGCCTGGATGCGCGCCACCTCTTCGGCGGTGATGGTGTTTGGCAACTGCTCGCC
>JBFIMV010000004.1:0-25085 GCA_041611575.1 Desulfuromonadales bacterium
ACGCCGAAGTGGAGACCCATTCCCCAGATCACCAGGATCGAGGCGATCAGGAAGCCGCCGGCGGCGACGAAGGTCGTGTAATGCAGGGCCTTGGCGGGATCCTGGTTGCTCAGCTTCTTCATCGACCAGATGCCGAGGAACGAGAAGATCAGACCGACGACGGCGAGAGAGATCGGCAGGTACATGGCGGCAGCACGGACGTTCTCGCCGCTCCCCAGCTTGGCCAGCAGTTCCGGGCTCGCAGCCGCGGCGATGGCGATGGTGGCGATGATCGAGCCGACATAGGATTCGAAGATGTCGGCACCCATGCCCGCCGTGTCACCGACGCAGTCGCCGACGTTGTCGGCGATGACGCCCGGGTTGCGCGGATCGTCTTCGGGGATACCGGCCTCTACCTTGCCGACCAGATCCGAACCGACGTCTGCGGCCTTGGTGTAGATACCGCCGCCGACGCGGGCGAACAAGGCAATCGACGATGCGCCCATGGCGAAGCCGTTGATGTAGAGGACGGTTTCAGGGTTCCCGCCGTACGCCATGTAGGCAATACCGACGCCGACCAGGCCGAGGGAGGCGACGGCGAGTCCCATGACCGCTCCGCCATTGAAGGAGACCATCAGGGCCTGCGCCTGGCCATGCAGACGGGCTGCTTCCGTGGTGCGGACGTTGGCGCGGGTGGCGGCCTTCATGCCGATGAAGCCGCAGGTCATGGAACAGATGGCACCACCGAGAAACGCGAGGGCGGTCTGGAAATTCATGCCAATGGAGATGATGACGAAAACCACCGCAATGAAGATGGCGAGGACGCGGTATTCGCGCGCGAGGAACGCCATGGCTCCGGCGTGAATCTCCTCGGAAATATCTTTCATCTTATTGCTGCCAACAGGCTGGGCCTTGACCCTGTTGTACAGAACGATGGCGACGATGAAACCGATCACCCCCAGGATTGGTGCCAATGCTTGCATTTCTGCCTCCCTAACTTAGAGTTTCTCTGAATTGTGATCAAGTTCAAGCACGTTGCGATTGTTGTATGCGTTCATGGCAGCCTGTGGCCCTTCCTTCAGGACAAGTGCGAGAGCCTCGGCTGCGACATCGAGGTACTCGGCCAACAGGTTGCGCTCAATAGCGCTGAAGCGGCTGAGAACATACGCGGAGACATCTCCCCCTTCGGGTGGACGACCGATCCCCATGCGCAGACGGGTGTAATCCGTCGCGCCTGATGCTTCTCCGATGCTGCGCAAGCCGTTGTGACCGCCATGACCGCCGCCCTGCTTGATGCGCAGGCAACCGAACGACAGGTCTATTTCATCATGAACGACAATCAAATCCCCCGGTGCGACACCGAGGGATTGACAGGCAGAGGCCACGCTGGCGCCGCTGCGATTCATATATGTCTGCGGCAGCAGGATCGTTGTTTCCTCCCCTGCCACCCGCCCTACTCCGTAGACACCCTGATGGCCGCTGCGTTTCAGTGCTATCCCGGCGCGCCCGGCGAGGCGTCCGGCGGCCATGAAACCGATATTGTGGCGGGTTTCGGCGTACTTTGGGCCCGGGTTCCCCAACCCGACAATCAGCTTCACGAAGATTCAGTCTACTCTTCTTCCTCTTCAGTCTCCTCGACTTCTTCCTCTTCACCTTCTTCACCTTCCTCGGCCGCCTCCACTTTGGGGCTGACAACCGTCAGAACGGTGAAGTTGACATCATGGGGCGCCTCGACGCCTTGCGGCAGAGCGACATCGTTGATATGGATGACATCGCCCATTTCCAATGCGGTCACATCGATTTCGATGGCCGGGGGGATATCGGTCGGCAGGCAGAAGACCTCGAGTTCATGGCGGACCAGCTGCAGCGTGCCGCCCTGCTTTTCACCGACGGACTTGCCGAGGGCATGCACCGGCACCATGACGGCGATCTTCTTCTTCAGGTCGATTGCCTGAAAGTCCACGTGTATCACGTTGCGTCGAATGGCGTCGATCTGCATGTCCTTGAGGATCACGACCTTGCCGTTGAAGGGGCCGTCGCCCTTGAGCGTAATCAGGGTATTCCAGCCTGCTTCGGTGGCTATCGCCTTCTGCAGCGCCTTCGGCTCGATGCGCAGGTTGCAGGATTCCATCCCTTTACCGTAAACCACAGCCGGCACCAGGCCGTCATTGCGGACCTTGCGGGAGCCGCCTTTGCCAATACGAACCCGCGGTTCGACGTTCAGTACCGATTTTGCCATTTATTTAATCCTCCGTCTTTTCTCTTGCATAAAGTGTTATGTGCGTTGTTTCCCGAAGCTCAACCGGTTTCTCAAACAAACAGCGAACTGACCGACTCATCACCATGAATCCGACGAATCGCCTCCGCCAGGAGTTTGGCCACCGAGACCATGCGCAGCTGCGAGCAGGCCTCGAGCTTCTTCTCGACCGGGATGGTATTGGTCACGAGGACTTCCCTGAGGTCACTGGCCTGAATGCGCTCAAGCGCCGGACCTGAAAGCACGGCGTGTGTCGCCGTCGCGTAAACCTCGCCGGCGCCGTGCGCCTTGAGCGCTGCCGCCGCCTGGCAGAGGGTTCCCGCCGTATCGATCATGTCATCAACGATGATGCAGGTCTTGCCATCAACTTCGCCGATGATGTGCATGACTTCCGAAACATTCGCGCCGCTGCGGCGCTTGTCGATGATCGCCAGGCCGGCATCGAGCCGCTTGGCGAAAGCGCGGGCACGCTCCGTGCCGCCGGCATCCGGCGAGACGACGACCATTTTGCCGGAAAACCGCGACTTGAGATCGTCGAGGACAACCGGTGCTGCATAGAGATGATCAACCGGGATATTGAAGAAGCCCTGGATCTGTCCGGCATGCAGGTCGACACACAGCACGCGATGTGCTCCGGCCGTCGTGATGAGATCAGCGACCAGCTTGCTGGTGATCGGCGTGCGCGGCGCGACTTTGCGGTCCTGTCGGGCGTAACCGAAATACGGGATGACCGCCGTGATGCGCGCTGCCGATGCCCGCTTGAGAGCATCAATCATCACCAGCAGTTCCATCAGGTTCTGATTCGCCGGCTGGCAGGTTGGCTGAACCACGAAAACGTCTCTACCGCGAACGTTTTCGTTGATCTCGACCATGATCTCACCATCGGAAAAGGTCTTGACGGTCGCCTTGGCCAATGGAACGGACAAGTGGCTGCATATTTCCTGCGCCAGCGCAGGATTGGCATTGCCGGTAAAAATCTTCAGTTCGTTCAACACTTCGTTCTCACCCAAAGTTGGGGAGACATCAGGTCACGGAGCAGCGATCCCGAGCGGTCTGTTAACAAATTATGAAAAGTGCGCTGGCGAATTAATCCGCCGATTGCGCACCGGACTAAACAGGTGGCAGGGGCGCCAGGGATCGAACCTGGGAATGCCGGAATCAAAATCCGGTGCCTTACCGCTTGGCGACGCCCCTATGGAACACGAACTTCCAACAATTGCAACCTATCCCGAAGGATTAAACCCTTTAAAGAGGCCTGACGACTTCAACCCACCAATCCGGCCGTTTAACGGTTTCTGCTGCGCGCTCAGCCGTCAACCGGTCATCAAAAACCCCGAAGACCGTTGGACCGCTACCGGACATCAGCGCACCGCTGGCCCCGCAAGTCAACAAACTGTCCTTGATGGTCGAAATCAGTGGGTGGCGTTGACAGGTGACGACCTCAAGATCGTTGTGCAGCAGGCGCACGAGATCACTTGTTCCCTTGGGAAACCTCGGAATTCTAGCGACAGGCCGACGACGTGTCAACCCCAAATTTTTAAAGACTTCAGCCGTCGAAACGGCGATTCCCGGATTGACCAACACCAGCCAGAAAGGCGGCAGACCACGCCAGTCAGTCAAACGCTCGCCGATACCGGTTGCCCATGCTGTTGTCCTACCGAAAAGAAAAAAAGGGACGTCGGCGCCGAGACGAACCCCGAGAGCCATCAGCTCACTCCGCGTCAGCCCCGCACACAGCATCGCATTCAGCCCGGCAAGGACCGCAGCGGCATCCGACGATCCGCCGCCAAGCCCGGCCGCGGCAGGAATCCGCTTGTGTATACTAATTGTCACCGAGCAAGAGATTCCAACGTGGGCAAGGAACATTTCCGCAGCACGCGCGGCAATATTGCCTACTCCTTCCGGAAGCTCCAGGCCAGGGCAATACACGCGGACGCCCGAACCGTCGGCGACGGCAAGATCGAGCCGGTCCTGCAGGTCGACCTGCTGCATGAGCATGGCCAGATCGTGATAGCCGTCGCGGCGGCGGCCGATTACATGCAGGCACAGGTTGATTTTCGCGGGTGCGTAGAGAGTCTTTTTCATCTCGCAGGTCTATGGTGAGCCGGCTATGCCTGGAGTGGCAAAGCATCATAATCGCGAAAGCCTCGGCGACGTCAAGCTCTTTATCCCCGCTCAAGACGTGTCATCAGTCATACGAGAAATAGCAAAAATCGTTTTACCTGCCTCAACCCAATTGCCCAAGTGGCTGATATTGGCCACAATGCATGATTATTCGCCACGTCGATCATCGCCCAATAAAGCCCAAGCTCTGCGTATTCCCTTGCAAATGTTCGAAATTATGCTTAAATGAGCGAGTTACAAACAGCTTTTTAAGGCTGGCACTGTCTTTGCGTAAAACAGTATTTGTGAAGCAAGGAAAAAAGCCACAGGCCTTTAACCATCCAACCCCAACAGAGGAGGCAACACAACATGAAAAACGCAAAACGTCTACTGTCACTGATCAGCGCCCTGGCCCTGGTCGCAGCCTTTGCCCTGCCGAGCACCGGCCTGGCAGCCAAAACCCGCCTCGCTTTCTCAGGCGGTCCCGAGGGCGGCACCTTCCAGTACTTCTCCAATGGCATCTCCGCCCGCCTGTCAAAAACACTGGCCAACATCGAGGTCTCCAACATGGCTTCGGCCGGCTCGGTGGAAAACCTGCGCCGCGTCAACTCGGGCGAAGCCGACTTCGGCATCTCCTACTCGGGCGACACCTACCTGGCCCGCAACGGCAAGCTGCCCCAGGACCAAAAGAAGTATGAGAACGTCCACGCTGTTGCCTACATGTTTGGCGCCCCGGCTCATCTCGTCGTGCTGGCCGACGGCGGCATCAATGCCGTTGCCGACCTCAAAGGCAAGAAAGTCGCCGTTGGCGGCGCAGGTTCCGGCGCCGCAGCCAGCGCCGAGCGCTACTTCAAGAGCCTTGGCCTCTGGGACCAGTTCCAGCCGCAGTTCATCGGCTACAGTGAAGCCGTCGCCGCCATGGGCGACAAGCTGATCGACGCCGTCTGGGTTTTCGCCGGCTTCCCGAATTCCTCGGTGATCCAGGCTGCCGCCAGCAACAAGATCAAAATCCTCGACACCGTCGAGGCAGGCAAGAAGGCCGGCTTCTTCGACGAGTACCCGTTCTACGCCGAAGTCACCATCCCGGCGGGCACCTACTCAGGCGTCGACACTCCTGTCTCAACCTTTGAAGATGCCGCCCTGTGGGTCGCCGGCAAGCACCTTGCCGCCGCTGTGGTGTTTGCCTCGGTGGCCGACATCTACACGCCTGAAGGTCTCGACTACATGGTCAAGGTGAAGAGCACCGCCAAGGCCATGAACATCCCTGGCGCACTCGCCGGCGTTGTCACTCCGGTCCACGAAGGTGCCCTGAAGTTCTGGAAAGAAAAGGGCCTGACCATCTCCGAGCGTCAGAGCGCACGCTAATCCGCAACACCTGAATACTGACCGTTGTCGAAGCGGGGCTTCGCAAGCCCCGCTTCGCATTTCCATCTCAAAACCATTCTACGTATAGCGGCAGGGTAGCCATGACTGACGAACGCGACAAGGAACTACAGGATCTCGAAGAGCTTTCTCCTGAGGAGAAGGAAAAGCTCAAGAAACTTCTCGAGAAGGACTCAAAGTCTTTCCGCGCCCCCGACGGCTTCTGGAAATGGGTCGTTTCTCTGCTCGGCGGCGGCATGGTGCTCTTCTATTTTTATTCCGCAGGCCTCAAAGCGGTAGCAACCGAGTACCACCGCGGGATTTATGTCTTTGCCACCTATGTTCTGGTGTTCCTGCTCTATCCGGCCGGCAAGACAAAAATGCGCATCCTGCTGTCGATCATTCTTGGTGCCATCCTGTCGTGCACGGCGGCGATTCTTTTCTTCTATCCCAGCACGGCGGACTTCCATGCCCGCCTGATGGAAGCCGGCAGCGCCTGGACGTCCGATGGTCTCGGCGGACTTATGGGGGCACTTGGCGGCCTGTGGGGCCTGGTGATCGGTACGCTGGCCATCGCCGCGATCCTCATGCCGGTCGACACCCTGATACAAAAGCGCTGGGTGAATCTGCCCACACTTTCGGACGTCCTGTTTGCACTGGCATCGACCGGCGCGGTCTTTTACTGGATTTCCCAGTTCGAGGCGCTCAACTATCGCGCCGGCGCGGAGAACGACCTGGACGCGCTGGTCAGTGTCCTCGGTGTCATCCTCTCCCTCGAGGTCTGCCGCAGGGTCCTCGGTTGGTCGATGACCTTCATCGGCTTTGCCATGCTCTGCTATGGCTACTTCGGACCGTATTTCCCCGAGGTCATCGCCCATCGCGGTTTTGGCATCGAGCGGCTGTCTACCGCCCTCTACCTGACCACCAACGGGGTCTTCGGGGTTATGGCCAGCGTTCTGGCAACCTACGTCATCCTGTTCATCTTCTTCGGCGCCTTCCTGCAGAAGTCGGGCGCAGGCAGGTTCTTCATCGATTTGCCGCTGGCCATCGCCGGTCGCTCCACGGGTGGTCCGGCCAAGGTCGCGGTCATCGCCTCGGTGATCTTCGGCTCGGTGTCCGGCAGCGCCATCGCCAACACCGTCTCCACCGGCGCGTTCACCATCCCATTGATGAAACGAGCCGGCTTCCGTCCGCATGTCGCAGGCGCCATCGAACCGGCGGCCTCGATCGGCGGCATGTTCCTGCCACCGGTCATGGGTGCCGGCGGCTTCCTCATGGCGGAGCTAACCGAAACCCCGTATGCCCATATCATGTTGATCTCGGTATTCCCGGCCCTGATCTACTTCTTTTCAGTCTTCTGCATGATTCATTTTGAAGCAAAAAAGATGGGGATCCAGGGGATCACCGATGAAAAATTCCCGCACTGGAAGGAGGTTCTCAAAAAGGACTGGTACTTCGCAATGCCGCTGGTGATCATAACGATCCTGATGATCATGGGTCGCTCACCAGGCTTCTCGGCCTTCTGGGCGACGCTCTCCTGCATTCTCATCAGCTGGTTCCGCAAAGAGACCCGCATGGGGATCAAGGAGATCTGGCAGGCGATCCTCGTCGGTGCCAACAACACCCTGGTCATCGGCGCGACCCTGGGTGTCATCGGCATCATCGTCGGCACCATCTCCCTGACCGGCATCGGCCTGAAATTCTCCGACATCATCATCTCGCTGTCAGACGGCAACCTGCTGTTGGCCCTGCTCCTGGTTGCCCTCGCGTCCCTGGTGCTCGGCATGGGGGTTCCCGTCACCGCGGCCTATCTGATTGTTGCCGTTCTTGCAGTCCCTGCCCTCGGCGACCTTGGCGTGCCGTTGCTGGCCGCGCATATGATCGTCTATTGGCTGAGTCAGGATTCCAACATCACACCACCGGTCTGCGTCGCCGCCTATGCCGGCGCGGCCATCGCCGGCTCCGACCCCTGGAAGACCGGCTGGACCAGCTTCAAGTACGCCAAGCTGCTTTACGTCATGCCGATCCTGTTCGCCTTCACCCCCTCGATCCTGTTCGAGGCCAAGCCGATCAAGATCAATATGCCGGAGGTCGAGAGCGTCATGCCGTTTGCCACGGTCTTGAAAGTCCACGTCAAAGAGGGTGATCACTTCCTTGCGGGCCAGGATGTTGTGACCGTCCTGCTGGGCGATGAGCCGCTGGTCATCAAGGCCAAGAAAGAGGGCGAAGTCAATCGCATCAGGATCAACGCAGGAGGCATGGCCAGCATGGGCGACACGATCATCGAGGGATCGATCATGGCAACCCCGGCCAAGGTCGTTTCATCGTTCGTCTCGGCGGTCCTGGGCACCATCGCCTTTTCCGCCATGACCATGGCTTTCTGGATTCGCCGCACCACCCTGATAGAGTGGCTGATCCTGGCCGTTGCAACGGTCCTGCTCTATTGGCCGACCATACCCACTGACCTGGCAGGCCTGGCCCTGGTCGGCTATGTCTGGTTCGTTCAGAGGGCCAAGAACAAACGCGACAAAGCCGGCTCGACCGCTCCTTCGCCAGCGTAATTACGCACGGAGGCCAATTAGCCAAATGAGAAGGGGCAGATCTTTCGATCTGCCCCTTCATTCATGTCCCGCAGTCCGTTTCCTCTCCAGCAGCCGCCTAGCCGGACGGCAGAAGCCCGCGACGCCGCATTTCGGCGCGTACGTCTTCGCGCCGGACCCGCAACGCGGTTTCCGTCTCACCGGAACCGGTGTCGCCAAGACGCCGGTCAGCCCGCACACCGTAGCCGACATTGCTGCCCCAGGAGCCGAAGCCGATACCGACATTGACGCCACCATTGTCTGTGCGCGCAGACTGGATCAGAGCGTCGTTCAATTCCTGCTCGTAAGCAATCAACTCGGCATCAGACATATCCTGATACTGCCGTTCCAACAGCAAGGTAACATCGGAATTCGTCTTCGCCAGACACCCCGCCAACAGCAGCAGACAGCAGAATAGTGAGGGAGAAATGAAGTTCGTGGACAGTTTCATGAATCAACCTCTTGATTCGTCAGGCCAGGACCACCAATTGGCCGCCTGTCATCATGTCATCGGTTTGCGATAGGCAGCTTGAGCACGAATCGGGTCCCGGTTCCTGGAGATGATTCGTAACTTACATCGCCATGCAGAAACTTGCTGAGGAGTTTCATGCTGTATGTTCCGAGTCCGCGCCCTTCGCCCCTGGTCGAAAAATCCCGTTGAAAGATCCTCTGCCGGAAGGCGGCCGGTATAACAGCCGGATTTTGCACCCAGAACTGCAGCTCATCTCCGACCCGGTCAACACCGAGCGTCACCTCCTCGCCTGCAGGAGTCGCCTCCAGGGCGTTCTTCACCATATTACCGAGTATCCGGCGCATCAGAGTAGCATCACTCACAAAGTATACGCAGACAGCATCGTCCGCGATCTTCAGAAGGCGATTGCGGGCGACGTCCTGGCCGGCATAGATTTCAGCGACGCCAGCCAAGATGTCACGACTCTCCATGACACTGTCAGTCAGCGACCAATCGCCCTTTTCGACGGCAAGTAGAATCCGTTGCGCGTCAATCTCGTCCATCACGCGTTGCGAAGCCTTGCGAATCAGGCGGCTGACCTCCAGGGGGTCAATGTTCTGATCGATCTCCATCAATTCGGCAAAACCGTGAATACTGCCCACCAGGTTGACGATGTCGTGAAAGAAAATGGCCTCCAAAGCCAGGCGCCGCCGCTCGTGGCTGATATCCATTCCGGCCAGAACGATAAAATCGAGACCTTCGTAGCTGATTGATGACGACCAGATACGAAGCGTCAAATTCTGGATTTCTGCTCCTTCGCGTTGTGTCAGTGTGCACTCGCGTACCGTGTCTTCTTCGGAGCATACTTCGAGCGCAGCTATCAGTGCGCCGCATGTCTCGCAGGCATCACCCGATTCGCAACCCGCCTCGGCCTCTTGTGCGACATGACAACCCAGCACATCACCAACGCGCATGCCGACCAGGTTCTGCGTATCCGGACATCTTGCGATTCGCATGAAGGTGCGGTTCGCAAAGACGATTTGTCGGTTGCTGTTGAGGACGAGAATCATCCCCGGCATGTTGTTGAGAAGTTGTCGCGTCAGGAAAAAATCGGAAAAGAGTTCAGCCTGGCGCAACAACTCCTCAGACACAGGCAACCTTGCTGCTTTAGAGGAGTCAAATCCTTGCTGCGTGGAAGTCAAGTCAGTCATACGCTGTCAATCTTGCCTTTCTCTCGTCCTGCCGCGAACAACCGATAACGCTGGAAAAAAACAGCGGGCAGAGAGGCATGCGTTCAGGACTCATCGAAACTGGTGCCTGCCACCAGGGTGACTGGAGCTTCAAGATAGCTTTTCAGCGAATCAAGGAAATCGGCGGCGTCCGCGCCATCCAGTGTGCGGTGATCGGCGGAAAGAGTCAACCGCACCATGGGAGCGACCACAAGCTCTTCGTGTTCATCGACGATGACCTCTCCCTTGACCGTACCGACGGCAAGGACGGCGGCCTGGGGAGGGGTGATGATCGCAGCGAACGACTCGACTCCGAGCATCCCCATGTTGGAAATGGTGAAGGTCCCGCCCTCCTGGTCAAAATCACTCAACTGCCCGAGATGTGCTTTTTCGGCAAGCTCTGCCGAACGCCTGCTGAGATGTTTCAGGGAGAGGTTCTGTGCCGCCTTGAGCACCGGATAATAGAGCCCGCCTTCGGTGGCCACGGCGATGGCCAGGTTCACATCGGGCTGTTCGACGGCAGCACCGTCAACCCAGTGGCTGTTGACCCAGGGGTGCTCCCTGAGAGCGGCCGTCGTCGCGGCAGATATGAAGTCATTGATCGTCACCCCAAGGTCCTTGCGGAAACGAATGACATCCGTCATATCCACCGCAACAGTCACGAAAAAATGCGGGATGTTCTGCCAACTGTCCACCATCTTGCGTTCGATCAGGCGGCGAATCCGCACAGCCTTACCCTTCTGCACGCCCGGCTGCAGCACAGGCACAACATCGCGTTCCCTATCGACCATGGGCATCCTCCTTTTACATCGGGCAGGTACCAGACAAATCAATTCCCCGCTGATTTGTTGCAGGCTCAATGTAATTGTAATAGAGGTTCCGCCTGATTGCGAGTTTAATCCAGAAACAGCAAAGGCCCGGACAATCATCCGGGCCTTTGCTTATATTCGTGTGCCAATCCTCAATCAGCCGAGGAAAACATTGTGATTGCGGGCTCGATTGGCAAGAATTGTCGGATCTATGACCTCACCGCAGGAACAGCACTTCCAGGCGTCGAAGGCACGAACGAAATCATAATACTTGTCTGCATACATGCGACCTTTACATTTTGGACATCTCACGACAGACCTCCTATTTCATGTGAACCGGAATGCCAAGAACCTCTCTACTCGTTTCTGTTCAATATATTACACAAGGCGTGCCAACATATTCAGCAAATGGCCCGCCTCGGCAGGAGGTGAGGATGTGCCCGAAAATTAACTCCCTAAATCAGCACCTTACGTATCTCAAAAAAATGCCTCCCACGCCTTTATCTTCTTTTCGCCGATGCCGTAAACACGCGACAGGGCTTCATAATGGACATATTCGCCATTTTTTTGACGGTCGCGCTCAATACGCTCCGCCAGAACTTCACCAATCCCCGGCAGAATCAACCAATCATCCCGGTCCATGCGGTCGGGATGCAGCGGCACCCCCAGGGCGAGACGATGCGCAGCTGGCATCCATCGAAGCTCTAAAGTTACCGTGTTTCGTGAAGTTACGTCGTAAACGAGCATATCTCCGCTCATCAGCGGACGTTTCAACCCGACCTTTTCCAGCTCTTCTCTTGCGACGTCAACGCCCGTCAATTTAATGACGTCATTCAGGGTTGCTTCGTCATAAAATTGATACACCCCCGGAGGGCTTGACAGCCCACGCATTTCGACATAGACGACCGGCCGCTGCAGTACCGGCAAAAAAACCGGGAGGTCTTCCTTAACGGAAGCCTCCCGGGCGAACAGGACAGCGAGGAGCAGAAATATCGCCAGCGCGGCAGGAACCGGCGGCGCCTTGTCGAAAATGCTAGCGGGCATGATCCCGCAAGAGCTTGTACTGCACCGCATCAACCAGGGCCTGATACGAGGCGTCTATGATGTTATCGCTGACGCCAACCGTTCCCCATCTCCCGGCCTTGTCGCCGGACTCGATCAGAACGCGCGTCACGGAGGCCGTTCCCTTGCCTGCGGGCAGGACGCGGACCTTGTAATCATACAACTTCAGCTCTTTCAGGCTTGGATAGAACTGTTCAAGGGCTTTACGCAAAGCGTGGTCCAACGCATTGACCGGGCCGTTGCCTTCAGCGGCCGTGTGTTCAATCTTGCCACCGACCTTGACCTGGATGGTGGCCTCGGATGTCGGCATATCGTCTTCATGGCGCTTGGTGTCAATCACCCGGAAGCCGATCACGGAAAAGAAGTTGCGCAACTCGCCCAACGCACGGCGCATCAGGAGCTCGAAAGAGGCCTCCGCTCCCTCAAACTGGAACCCCTGGTTCTCCATAGCCTTGATGTCCTCGAGAATTTCGAGCGTCACCGGGTCCTTGCTGTCGAGGTTGATGTTGAACTGCTCCGCTTTCGCCAGAATGTTGGAACGCCCCGACAGGTCCGATACCAGAACGCGCGTCACGTTGCCGACCAGCTCGGGGCGCATGTGCTCGTAAGTCTCCGGATGACGCTGGATGGCCGAGACGTGGACACCGCCCTTGTGGGCAAAGGCCGAGTTACCGACATAAGCCTGGTGCTTGTTGGGGACAAGATTGGCCAATTCGTAGATGTAGCGCGAGGTCACCCGCAAAGACTTCAACTGTTCGTCCGAGACGCAGTCGCGCCCCATCTTTAACCGCAAGGCGGGGATAATCGAACACAGGTTGGCATTACCGCAGCGCTCGCCGAAGCCGTTGATCGTCCCCTGGACATGCACCGCTCCCTGCTCGATCGCCACCAACGAGTTGGCCACGGCACACTCGCTGTCGTTGTGAGCATGGATACCGAGCGGTGTTTTGATCCTTTTGCGAACCGCCTTGATAATGCTTGCCACTTCAAACGGCAGCGAGCCACCGTTGGTATCGCACAGGACGATACAATCGACACCGGCCTGCTGGGCCGCCTCGAGGGTTTTTACGGCATATTCCGGATTGGCCTTGTAACCGTCGAAAAAATGCTCGGCGTCATAGATGACTTCAGGCACCTTTTCCTTGAGATAGGCAAGCGAGTCGTTGATCAGTTCGAGGTTTTCCTCAAGGCTGATGCGCAAGGCCTCGCGCACATGAAAATCCCAGGTTTTGCCAAAGATCGTGACAGTATCGGGCTCCGCCTGGATCAACGTCTGGATGTTATTGTCCTTGGCCGGAGTCGTTTTGGCCCGCCGGGTTGACCCGAAAGCGGCGATTTTGGCGTGTTTGAGCGTAACTTTCTTGATATCCTTGAAGAAGGCGATGTCCTTGGGGTTTGAGCCGGGCCAACCTCCCTCAATGTAGTCGATACCCAGATCGTCCAATTTCTGTGCGATGCGGATCTTGTCGGCTACCAGGAAAGAAACGTCCTCCGCCTGCGTTCCGTCACGCAAGGTCGTATCATACAGCCAGACTCTGCTCATCATCCACTCCCGTTGATGTCTGCCTGGCAGACATCTCCATCGTCTTCCGGTTACTGTCCCTTATCCAGGCCAAAGGCCGCATGCAATACGCGAACGGCAAGCTCTGTGTATTTGTCATCAATCACACAGGAGACCTTGATCTCGCTGGTTGAAATCATCTGGATGTTGATGCCTTCCGCCGAAAGCGCCTCGAACATCGTGCTGGCAATCCCCGAATGAGAGCGCATGCCGACGCCGACGATCGAGACCTTGGCGATTGACTGGTTGCTCTCCACCCCGGCGGCGCCGATCTTGACGGCCGTCTCTTCGACAATCTTCAGCGCCTTCTTGAAATCGGCCCGCGGGACCGTAAAGGTCAAGTCGGTGCACCCTTCGTGGGAGACGTTCTGAATGATCATGTCGACCGTAATGTTCGCCGTTGAAAGAGGCGTGAACAGCTTGGCGGCGATCCCCGGCTTGTCCGGCACGCGCATCACGGAAATCTTTGCTTCGTCTTTGTTGTAGGTCACTCCTGAAACCAGGACCGTTTCCATATCAGCATCCTCCTTCATCACCAGGGTCCCTGGATTGTCGTTAAGGCTGGAACGAACGTGTACAACGACTTCGTACTTCTTGGCAAACTCGACCGAGCGTATCTGCAGGACCTTCGAACCGAGGGACGCCATCTCGAGCATTTCGTCGTAGGAAATCTTGTCCATCTTGGACGCTTCGGGAACGATGCGGGGATCGGTCGAATACACACCGTCCACGTCGGTCAGGATTTCGCAAACATCGGCTTTCAGCGCCGCCGCCACGGCGACCGCGGACGTATCGGAACCGCCACGTCCGAGTGTCGTGATGTTGTTGTCGCGGTCAATCCCCTGGAACCCGGCAACAATGACGATCGTGCCGTTGCGCAGGTCTTCGCGGATATTGGCGTCCTGGATTTCCTCGATCCGCGCTTTTGAGTAGGAGCTGTCGGTATAGATGGGGATCTGCCAGCCGAGATAACTGCGTGACTTGTACCCCATCGACTGCAAAGCCATCGACAGCAGGGCGATCGACACCTGCTCGCCGGCAGCGACCAGGACATCGTACTCACGTTCGCTCGGGAATTCGCACATCTCCTCGGCCAGGGCAACCAGCTTGTTGGTTTCTCCTGCCATGGCGGAAACCACCACGACCATGTCGTTGCCCTCGTCGTAGGTGCGTGCGACCCGGCGGGCCACATTGCGGATTTTTTCGATGGTCCCTACGGAGGTACCACCATACTTTTGAACCACCAGTGCCATTTTGAGGTCGACCCTTCCCAGCGGGCTGCCGCTTGAGGCGTCCGCCAATCGAGAGATATGACCCATACGAGGGTCAGGAGCTTTTAATATCAGTATTCACCGTGGCCGTCAAAAGGTTTTTACACAACGGTGTGCGGGTTTGCAGGTCCCCGATTTGCGGCCGCGACGCTCTCCAGCATGACCTTCCCCCTGGCGTCCAGGGCAACGAAGCTGAAATGACGTTCACTCTCCGAAACCCTGCTGATCGTAATCGACAGGGAGGCATCGGGAAGAGTCGACATCCGGTCTGCCCACTCGACCAGCGTCAGGCCATCACCTTCGGCTATTTCATCGTAACCGAGGTCCGCCAAATCGTCGACCCGGGCCAACCGGTACAGATCGAAATGGTAGAGAGGCAAGGTTCCCTGATGAATGTTCAGCAAAGTGTAGCTCGGGCTGGTCACGGGGGAGTCGGTCGCAACTCTCAGGCCGGCCGCAACTCCCTGGGCGAAGCATGTCTTGCCCGCACCGAGTTCGCCGTTGAGCAGAACAACCAGACCGGGCGCAGCCACTTCACCAAGGAGGCGCCCCAGGTGGCGTGTCTGATCTGGGTCTGTCGACGTGGTCTCCCAGGTGAGCATTCATTCGCCCATGCTGCGGATGATATCGAGGCGGGCAACCACGCCGATCATGCGGTCATCTTCAACAACCGGAACGAGGTGGGCCTTGTTGTCGACCATCAGGCTGGCGACTGTCGATACGGGGGTGTCCGGAGCGCAGGTAACAATATCCCTCGAGCAGATTTCACCAACGGTACGGGCAGTGACCTTGCGTACCTCGTCAGCGAAATTCTTCGGGCTTTCGAGATAGATCACCCAGTCGAACAGTGAAATGACCGTGGGGATGTGCAACGGCTTGTCCTGCTCCACCAGGTCCGTCTGGCTGACCATCCCAACCAGGCGGCCGTCCGCATCGACGACCGGCATGGCATTGACGTTACGTTCGACAAAAATTTTTGCCAGGGTCTTGATGTCGGTGTCTTCGAGGACGGAGTAGACTTCCCTCGTCATGATATCGGCAGCTGTCGGCATCTAATTCTCCTTTGACAAGGCCCGCCGCGCTGCGGGCAGTTCCCTGATGACGTCGGTCGCCAATAGCCCGGCGACTCCGAAGGTTTCCAACAGGCGGTCGGCGGCGAGCCCGTGCAGGTAGACGCCGAGCACCGCGGCCTCGACTGCCGCAAGCCCCTGGGCCAGGAGGCCGCCGATCAAACCGGTCAGGACATCGCCCATGCCGCCGCTCGCCAGGCCGGGATGGCCGCTGGTGTTGACATGGACCCTGCCGTCCGGAGCGGCGACCAGGGTCCGCGCCCCCTTGAGCACCAGGACCAGATTATGGCGCATGGCGAACTCCCTGGCGACGACGAACCTGTCCTTCTGGATTTCCGTGTTCGACAGGCCGGTCAGGCGGGCAAGCTCCCCCGGATGGGGCGTCAGTACGATCTTGCGATTATTCCGACGGCCGAGGACCTCCAGGTGGCCACACAGCGCCGTCAGGGCATCAGCATCGACGACCAGCGGCAAGTCCGAATCCTGGATCATGCGCCGCACCAGGGTCACCGCCTCCTTGCCGACCCCGAGCCCCGGGCCGATGGCCATCGCCTGCTTGCCATCCATCAGGGTCCCGGCCTGTCCGAGGGCCTGCATGCTGACCTCTCCGCCAAAATCGGCGAGCGGGACCGTCATGACTTCTGTCAACCGCGCGGCGATGGCAGGCTGTATACAGAGAGGACAGCCGAGTGTCACCAGGCCGGCCCCGCTACGCAGGCCGGCTTCGGCCGACATTACCGCAGCCCCGCACTTGCCGAGGGCGCCGGCCAGGACCAGGAGGTGACCGAAGGTTCCCTTGTGCCCGTCGCGCGTGCGCAAAGGCAAGAGCCTCTTCGCCTCGGCAGCAGCAATCAGCCGGCAATCTGACGACACTTCTTCCTTGATGTTTGCCGGCACCCCGATGTCCACGACCATCAGCTCACCGGCCAGACCGGCCCCCGGATAAGAGACCAGGCCGACTTTGGGGAATGCGAAGGTGACGGTCAGGTCCGCTTCGACCGCAACGCTGGGAACCCGTCCGGTCGAGGCATCGACCCCGGAAGGGATATCGACCGCAACCACGGGGGAACCCTGACGGTTCAGCCAGTCGATCACCACCTTGCAATGTCCCTTGATCGGCTTGCTGAGTCCCGTGCCGAACATGGCGTCAACCAGCACCCCCGGTTCTGCTGCGCACTCGAGGAATGCCTCAAGCCGCTCGGCATCGGCGGCGAAATGCACTTCTCCGCCACTATTTTCCAGGGCACCGAGAGCGACCAGGGCATCGCCCGAAATGGCAGAGCGTTCGGCCATCACCAGCGTCTGAACCTGCCAGCCGCCGTCGATCAGATAACGGGCCACCACGTAGCCGTCACCGCCGTTGTTCCCCTTCCCCGCCAATACCAACGCGCTTTTCGTCCGCCCTTCGGCAAACTTCGCCCTGATGGCATCAGCAACAGCCCGGCCGGCATTCTCCATCAGCACGATGCCGGGTATGCCGACATCCTCGATCGTGCGACGATCAACCTCCTGCATCTGGGACGCTGTCAGTACCTTCATAGTCGTTCCAGGATCACGGTGGCCACGGCGTAATCACCATCGTGGCTGTAAGACAGGTGGACCCTATCCACCTGCCTGGAAAGGGCTATCTCTGCGGCTCGACCGGAAAGCCGCAAGTCGGGTCGACCGAGCTCATCGGGGACGACTTCCATGTCGTGCCAGGCGATCCCCTCCCGCCATCCGGTGCCGAACGCCTTGAGGCACGACTCCTTGGCGGCAAACCTGGCGGCCAGGTGTGGGGCCGGGTCTTTTTTGCCGAGGGCGTAACCAAGCTCACCGGTGGTGAAAAGCCTGTTGAGCAGCGCTTGCTTCTCTGCAGAGACGAACCGTCGAAAACGTTCGATTCTGGCCAGATCGACCCCTATGCCGGCGATCGGCATATTCAGGCCCCGTGCACCAGGTCAGCCATCTCCCTCACCGCCTGGTCGAGTCCGACGAGGACCGCCCGGGAAATGATGCTGTGACCGATATTGAACTCTTCCACATCCCCCAGGGCGAGGACCGGCCGGATATTGCGGTAATTCAGTCCATGACCGGCATTGACTCCCAAACCGAGACGTTTCCCGGCCCGGATCGCCTGCTCGAGCTTGAGCAGTTCGGCCGCCCGGTCCTGGCCCCTGGCGTCGCAATAGGTCCCGGTATGGATTTCGATGAAGTCGGCCTTCACCCGGGCGCAGGCCTTCAACTGCTCCAGGTCAGGGTCGACGAACAGGCTGACAATGATTCCGGCCTGGCGTAGCAGCTCAATTCGCGCGGTGAGCGCCTGCCGGTTCTTGATGACGTCCAGCCCCCCCTCGGTGGTCAGTTCCTGGCGCTTTTCCGGAACCAGGGTCACATAGTCCGGCTGGACCTTGAGGGCAATGGCCACCATCTCGTCGGTGGCTGCCATTTCCAGGTTCAGATGCGTCTGCACGGTGCGGCGTAACAGCATCACGTCGCGATCCTGGATATGCCTGCGGTCCTCACGCAGATGCACGGTAATGCCGTCGGCGCCGGCCAGTTCGGCAATGACCGCCGCGGCAACGGGGTCGGGCTCTTTCCCTCCCCTGGCCTGGCGGAGCGTGGCGACGTGATCAACATTGACTCCCAGCCTAGCCATCGACGACCTCCCGGTGTTCTCCGATGGCGACCTGTATCGCTCGCGCTATTTCATGGGCCATCGCCGTGATTTCTGCCTGGTCCTGACCTTCCAGCATGATGCGAATGAGCGGTTCGGTCCCTGAATAGCGAATCAGAATGCGTCCATTCTCCTCCAGACGGCTCTTCGCCTCGGCGATCAGGCTGCGCACTTCGGGCAATTCCTCAACGTTGCGCCGCTCTCGAACCCGCACATTGACCAGCACCTGGGGCAACGCCGTCATGACTGCAGCCAGCTCGGACAAAGGCTTGCCGCTTTTCTGCATGATCGCCAGGATCTGCAACGCGGTGATCATGCCATCGCCCGTCGTGTTGTGTTCCAGGAAAATCATGTGACCGGACTGTTCGCCGCCGAACACGTATCCTTTGCGGCGCATCTCTTCGACCACGTAGCGGTCGCCGACGGCCGTCTTCACGACCTGCCCCCCCGCCCGGCGGATTGCCAGATCGAGGCCCATGTTCGACATGACGGTCGCCACCACCGTGCGCTGCGGCAAGCGATCGCGCTGCAACATATCAATTCCGCAAATTGCCATGATGTGATCGCCGTCGACTTCGTCGCCTTTCTCATCGACGAAAATACAGCGATCGGCATCCCCGTCGAGCGCGATCCCCAGATTCGCCCCATGCTCACGCACTGCGGCCGAGATGACTTCCGGATGAGTCGAACCGCAACCGGCATTGATGTTCTTGCCGTCGGGCTTGACGCCGTAGGCGATCACTTCCGCGCCCAGTTCCTCCAGCACCGCCGGAGCGATACGGTAGGCCGCGCCGTGGGCACAGTCGAGCACGATCTTGAGGCCGGTAAGATCGAGCTCGCGGGGGAAGGTGTTCTTCAAAAAAACGATATAGCGACCGGCTGCGTCGTCAACACGAAAGGCCTTGCCCACCTCATCGGCCGTCGGCCGCAGTGAATCAATCCGCTCTGAAAAGATCAGGTCCTCAATGCGCAATTCCAGCTCGTCGGGCAGTTTGAAGCCGTCACGGGCGAAAAATTTGATGCCGTTGTCCTGGTAGGCATTATGAGAAGCGGAGATCACGACTCCGGCATCCGCACGCATCGACGCGGTAATGAAGGAGATACCAGGCGTCGGCAGCGGGCCAACCAGCAGGACGTCGACTCCCATGGAGCATATCCCCGCTGCCAGGGCGTTCTCGATCATGTATCCCGACAAACGCGTGTCTTTGCCGATGACAATGCGGCTGCGACGATCTTCATGCTTGAAGATATAAGCCGCGGCTCGACCGAGCTGCATGGCCATTTCCGAGGTCATCGGGTGCATATTGGCGATGCCGCGGATGCCATCCGTTCCAAAAAGCTTCTTGGTGGTCATTTCTTCCCTTCTTCCGGCTTATTGACAGCACTTTCGCTCTGCGGCGGGACATAGTTCGGGTCCGGTTTCAGGACAACCCGGATGTCGACTGTTTTGGCGTCTTTCAGACTCGTGTAGGTGCCTGCATAGCTCAGGGCTACCGTCTGGGAGAAGCTCTCGCGAACGTTGGTCAGATCCACCTCATCGGTCTCGACTTCAGAGACTCCCTTGAGTTCACTTTCAGCGCCGGTGACAACAACCTTTTCCGGCACGGACCGGACCTCACTGACGAGGAAGCCCTCCACCGGCTGGCCGACCAGGACGACCTTGACCGGGATATCCTTGTCACGCACCCGTTCCAGTTTCACATCGACAAACGAGGGAGAGATTCGCGTGATCTTGAGACCGCTGGGGAGGTTGAGGCTCTCTTCAAGGCGCTTGAACGAGGTCACGCCGGCCGACAAATCGTAGAGGTCGACCCGCAGGGTGATATCGTTCGGATTCAGGTTGACCTGCAGGGAACGCGGACCGTTGATCCTGACAGCGACCGAAGACGGCACCTCGTTGGCAATCATCAGCCCCTTGGGAAGACGCTCGTATTCCAGTGGCACGACGTGCGTGACTTCCATACGGCTTTCGCCCATGACAAAAAACCACAGGACCACGGCGAAGGCCAGGGAGACCAGCTTGAGCACCCAGTTTTCGAACAGTTTATCGACCATGGTCAACTCTTCTTACCGCGCAGGCGACGTGGCTCGAGCAAACGATTGAGAACTTTCTTAAGGGTCGACGCCTCCAGGGCGCGGGTCATTTTACCACCAACGACAATCGAAACCAGCCCGGTCTCTTCGGAGACCACGATGACGACGGCATCGACCAGTTCGGTCAGGCCGATGGCCGCCCGGTGTCGTGTGCCAAAGCGCGGGTTGATGTCGGGATTCTGGGTCAACGGCAGGAAGCACCCGGCCCGGGTGATCCGGCCTCGCTGAATGATGACCGCACCATCGTGAATCGGCGATGTCGGCAGGAATATTGCCTGGAGCAGATCGCTCGAAGGCTTGGCATCCAGTTCGATACCGACTTCGAGAAAGTCGTTGAGGCCCGTCTCCCTCTCAATGACGATCAGCGCCCCGTGGTTTTTTTGCGCCAGGGCAACGCATCCCTTGCAGAGTTCATCGATCACGCGGGTCTCTTCATGGAACGTCAGATCGGCGAAGAAAGGGTTCCGTCCTACGTGAATCAGGGCACGGCGAATGTCATGCTGGAAAAGAACGACTATTACGAGAATGATCGAGGAGAGGAAATTGTCGAGGATCCAGTTGAGGGTGTAAAGCCCGCCAACCTGGGAGGCAACGTAGATAATCAGCAGGACGGCAAGACCGACGAGCATCTGGACAGCCCGGGTCCCCTTAATCAGCAGGATGATGCGGTAGATGATAAACGCGACCAGCAGGATGTCGAGCAGATCCAGGAGCCAGCGGAAATTTGTCAAAATCTCGTACATCCTCGAAGCATCCCCCGGTTATTCAGGTGGCCATCAGGAAACCCAGTCGGCCCCCTGGCAAACGGCCAATGACATCATCGCCGCCCGGCGGGCGGCCGCTACATCGTGCACCCGGAACAGGCGCGCCCCTGCGGCAACGCCGAGGGCTATGGTTGCCAGGGTCCCCTCCAGGCGTTGCAAGGGGTCTTCCAGGCCGAGAACCCGCCCGATAAAGCTTTTCCGGGAAGTCCCCAACAGGATCGGCCGACCGAGTCCGGTTAACACTGAGAGCCGTTTAATCAGCTCAAGGTTCCCCTGCACGTCCTTGCCGAAACCGATCCCGGGATCGATCGCAATCCGGCTTTCATCGACCCCGGCAGCGACGGCAACGGCAAGGCTCCTGCTGAGCGCGGCGGCCACCTCGGCAACGATATCATCGTAATGCGTGTCCTGCTGCATCCGCTCGGGGCATCCGCGGCTATGCATGACGATCAGGCCGACACCCGATTGCGCCACGGTTGCCGCCATTTGCGGGTCGAACTCGAGACCGCTGACATCGTTGACAAACTCGACGCCTGCCTCTATGGCGCATTGCGCAACGGCACTCTTGCGGGTATCAATGGAGAGAGGCACATCGAGGTTTCGCCTGAGAGCCTCGATGACCGGCATGACCCGCTCAATCTCTTCATCGGTCGAAACTACCCGCGACCCCGGCCGCGTGCTCTCGCCACCAATATCGATCAGGCCGGCGCCTTCATTTACCATCCGCTGCGCCTGCGCCAGGGCCGTGTCGACACCCAGGTAGCGCCCACCATCAGAAAAGGAATCAGGCGTAATGTTCAATATCCCGACGATGCAGGGCTCGTGAAGCGACAGCTGCAAGGATCGTCCTGCAAGCAACATTGGCAGAGGACCCGCCGGGGGAGTGACGCCGCCCATCAGCCCTTGTCGGCGGGGAGTGACTCCGCTTCGACCGACGACTCGTCGACTGACTGCCCCTCGGACTCGTCGGCATTGACCTCGGGCGAAGGGGATTTGCCCTCCGTGTCAACCGGCAGCTCTTCGCCGAAAATCATCGCCCTGATTTCCGCACCGTCCATGTTCTCACGTTCGAGCAACGCTTCGGACACCATCACCAGCGCATCTTTGTTCGCGCCAAGGATCTTGCGCGTCCGATCGTAACAGGTTTCGACGATGGAGCGGATCTCCTCATCGATAGCGACAGCAGTCGCTTCACTGTAGTTCTTGACATGACCGAAATCACGGCCGAGGAATATCTCTCCGCCTTCCTTCTCACCGAAGGTCAGCGGTCCGAGACGATCACTCATCCCCCACTCGCAGACCATCTTGCGGGCGATCGCCGTCGCCCGCTCCAGGTCGTTGGAGGCACCGCTGGTGACACTGTCGAACACCAGCTCCTCGGCGACACGGCCGCCGAGCAGGGTGCATATCTTGACGTAAAGACCGTCCTTGTTCTCGTTGTATTTCTCTTCCGCGGGAAGGTACATCGTGACCCCCATGGCCCTGCCCCTGGGGATGATCGACACCTTGTGAACGGGGTCGGCGCCAGGGATATACATCGCCACCAGGGCATGACCCGCCTCGTGATAGGCCGTCACCTTCTTCTCTTCCTCGGTGATGACCATGGAGCGCCGCTCGGCACCCATCATGACCTTGTCCTTCGCCTTGTCGAGGTCAAGGCGGTTGACTTCGTTCTTGTTGGCCCGGGCCGCAAGCAGAGCCGCCTCGTTGACCAGATTCTCCAGATCGGCACCGGAGAAGCCCGGCGTCCCCTTGGCAACCACTTCAAGGTCGACATCTTTGCCCAGGGGAACCTTGCGGGCATGCACCTGAAGGATCTTGAGACGGCCGCGCACATCGGGCCGCGGGACGACTACTTGGCGATCGAAACGACCGGGACGCAGCAGCGCCGGATCGAGTACGTCCGGGCGGTTGGTGGCGGCGATCAGGATGACCCCCTCATTCGACTCGAATCCGTCCATCTCCACCAGCAACTGGTTGAGGGTCTGCTCACGTTCGTCATGACCGCCCCCCATCCCGGCGCCACGGTGGCGCCCGACGGCATCGATCTCGTCGATGAAGATGATGCACGGCGCGTTTTTCTTTCCCTGCACGAAGAGATCGCGCACCCGGCTGGCACCGACGCCGACAAACATCTCAACGAAGTCGGAACCCGAAATGGAGAAGAACGGCACTCCGGCCTCTCCGGCAATCGCCCGGGCCAGCAACGTCTTGCCGGTTCCCGGAGCGCCGACCAGCAGCACCCCCTTCGGGATGCGTCCGCCCAGGCGCGAAAATTTCTTCGGGTCCTTGAGGAAGGAGACCACCTCTTCGAGTTCGTCCTTTGCCTCGTCAATTCCGGCGACGTCATTGAAGGTGACCTTGACCGAGGATTCATTGAGCAGCTTGGCCCGGCTCTTGCCGAAGCTCATCGCCTTGCCGCCCCCCGACTGCATCTGGCGCATGAAGAAAATCCATACGGCAATCAACAGCAGGATCGGCCCCCAGGACACCATCATCGTCATCCAGAAGCTGTTGTTCTCATCGGGCTGCGCCTCGATTGACACGCCACGCTCGCGCAGATGGGCGATGAGGTCGGGATCATCGGGAGCGTAGGTCTTGAATGAAGAGCCGTCTGTGTACTTCCCTTCGATGTTCGACCCCTGGATTTTGACTTCGACAATCCTCTCGTCATCAAGAGCAGCGAGGAACGTCGAATAAGGCACCGGCTTGATGGTACGATCCTGCTGGGTCATCATGTTGAAGAGCATGATCATGACCAGAGAGATGACAAGCCAGAGCGCAAGATTCTTATAAAACTGGTTCACGTGACCCCCTAAGTACCTGTAGTCGTAAAACACCAGGAAAATGCGGTGTTTGGCTTTGAAAAAATACAGAAAACCATATCATAATGACCCGTTCATCACAAGCCGATAGTGACGTCGGATCACGGGATTATGGTAAAGCGCAGAACCGGCCGGCCCTGCCCGGCACGGTACCCTGCGCAGCGACGCAGCCCGGCCACCCAGAGAATCTCCTCGTCCCGCACGAGAACAAGAGCACCCTGGCGGTCTTCCCTGGTCAGCTTGCTATCCACGAACAGGTCCTGCAGCTTTTTACTGCCACTCATTCCGGAGGGGCGGATGCGGTCTCCGGGCCGGCAGGACCGCAGGCACAGTGGCAGGTCAACATCATCGGCACAAAATTCTACGGCATCCGCCGCTTCTCCCAAGGCCACAATCTCTCTTGAAATCCGCAGGTTGCGTCCATCCGGCAAAGGATAATCGCCCTCGCTGGACAGGGTGAGGCATAGGAGGGGTTGCACTTCCGGAGGAGCCTTGCGCCAAAGGATCGTCTCGTAACGACGCGCGACCAAGACTCCGGGCAGCGAAAGCTCTCCCTGCGCCGGGCCATCCGCTGCCAGCCTGAGAACTGCGGAGACATGTTGCGCACTGATTCCGCGCAGGTCGCCACGCACCTCTTTCAGCACAGCCCGCACCAGGCGTCCCGCCAAAGCCTCGGAGGCCCCGAGCAGAGCTTTGCGCTCGAGGAACCCTTCATTTTCATTCAGAGTGAAATAACGGCTCAGATACTCCTGAACCAGGTCGTCCCAGTAGGTATTATCCTGGCGCATGCGGTCACCAAGCCCGACCAGGTGGTTGACGATCTGCGGATTAAACGCCGCCAGCTGCGGCATAAGACAGTGGCGGATGCGGTTGCGGGTAAAACCCGGGTCCTGGTTGCTGTCATCCTGCCGCCACGCAAGCCCTTGTTCCTCAAGGTAATTGAGGAGCTCCTGCTTGCGCAGATTGAGCAGCGGCCTGACGAACGGCCCATCGACCATGCGCATCCCTGCAAG
>JBFIMV010000005.1:0-23902 GCA_041611575.1 Desulfuromonadales bacterium
GCCAGGAGCTTGAGCCACCCGGCGACTTTCTCCCTATAGGTGTCTCGCAGGGCATCGGCGTCGGCTTTTTCGATGGCCTCGATAAAAATGTGGGCGATCGGTCGATGCTGGTCAGGGAGAACCTGGACCCAGCCCTTCTCCGTGTCGATGCGTACCCCATCGATGAACGATGCCTCCTTGTCCACGGCATCCTCGCTCATGCGCCGCATCAGCCCCCCTTTTGATTCCCAGGGGCAGGGGAGTTCGATATGGTGGTACGTGTGCGGTGGCAGCTTCGCCAGTGCCAGGTCGAGCGACAGCCCGGCGCGAGCGACGATTTCCATGGTTTTTGCGACGGCAAAGAGACCGTCGAAATGTGGTTGAAAAGCCGGGAAACCGAAGCGATCTTCCAGCGAGGCGACCAGACGGACCTGGCGGCTGCGCGCGGCTTCAACCAGGGAATGGCCGTCGGAGCGGCTGCGCTGCACGGTCAGGCCCGCTTTCTGGGCGAAGCTGTCCACGGCCTGTGGTGCCGCCACAGGTACGACCAGCCCACCGCCCTTCTCGGCGTTACAAACAAGGACGCACAGTACCCCCAGCGCCTCGCGGCTCGAGAGAATGCGGCCGCTGCCGCACACCATGCGGATCTTCTCCCCGGACGGGCCGATCCAGAAGCCGGCGTCGGCACCGAGGGTGCTGACGATGCGCCCCAGACGATCAAGGGCGGATTCAAGTTCGGCGCCGCTGATATCCTTGACCTTCTCGTGCACGTGCGAATTGAGTTCGGTGGCCTCGAAGCCGAGATCGGCCAGCAGGTCAGGCAGCAGATCGGCCGCCGGCGAATGGTTGAGGTCGAGGACGACATTGGGCGCGGCTTTCTTCAGGATGTTGCGATCAAGGTTGCGCAGGAACCCTTCGCGGTAGTAGTCGTAGATGCGCGGCAATTCCTCGATGCCGCCCGGCTCGGAATGGTGAGCACGGCGAAAGTTCTCTTTGAAGTAGATGCGCTCGATCCCCTTGGCCGCTCCGGAGGAGACTTCGTTGCCGTCGCCGTCGAAAAAAATGATCTCGGTGGCGGCCTGGTCTTCCGGAGACTGGCGGAAGTGGATGCCGCCGACCTCGCCGAAGGTGGTCAGCTTGTAACGCAGGACCGGCAGCGAGACCATCTTGATGTCGCGCACGTTGATGCCCGCCGACAGCAGACCGCCGACGAAGGAGCGCTTGAGCATGCGCGAAGAGCGGATGGCATCGCGTCCGGCCAGCACAAAACTCCCCTTCGGCAGGGTCGAACCGTAAGCCGCACCGAGTCGCGCGGAGAATTCCGGCGTCATCTCGACGTTGGTCAGGCCGCGTACCACGGCCCCTTCGAAGAGGCTTTTACGCCACTTCTCTCCCCAGATCATGTTGGTGGAGACGGTCGAGCCGTTCTCTATCACCTTGCGCGGCCAGATCTTGACATCGGGGCGGATGTGGACATCGTCGCCGACCATCGTTTCGTCAGCCACGACGACACCACGATCAAGCACCGCGCGTTGACCGATGCGCACCCGGTGGCCGAGATTGGCGCCGGTCACCCTGGTCCCCGCCTTGATGTAGACGTTGTCCCACAGGACCACTTCCTGGAGCTCGACATCCTCTTCGATCAGGCAGTTGCGACCGACCACGCAGTCGGTGAGGCGCGAATTTCCCTGGATGCGGGTGTTGTCACCCAGTACGACCATCCCGGAGAGTGTCGCCTGCTCGTCGACCTGGGCGTCCGGGCTGATATAGATCTTCTCACCGGGGCGGCGCGGCGGTTCGGCAACCTCCAGGGCAACCCGACCCTTGCAGATGTCCTGACAGGCCTCGAGATAAGCTTCAGGGTTGCCGATGTCGGCCCAGTAGCCGGTCATGCTGCAGCCGCAAAGCGCGTCACCCCGCTCGAGCATCAGCGGGAAGACATCCTTGGACCAGTCGCGATTCTCCCCCTCGGGGATCAGGTCGAGGACCTCCGGTTCGAGGATATAGATGCCCGTATTGATGGTGTCGGAAAAGACCTCCCCCCAGCCCGGTTTTTCGAGGAACTTGGTGATTCGCGACTCCTTGTCGGTGATGACGACGCCGAACTGCAGCGGGTCGGTGACCGAAGTCAGGGTGATCGTCGCCTTGGCCTTCTTCTCCTCGTGAAACGCCAGAACCTTTGACAGGTCGAAGTCGGTGAGCAGGTCGCCGCTGATGATCATGAAGCGTTCGTTGAGGTGGCGGGCAGCGGCCTTGACCGCGCCGGCGGTGCCGAAGTCTTCAAGGGGGGTCACATAGGTAATGTGTACGCCGAACTCGCTGCCGTCGCCGAAGTACTTCTTGATGACCTCCGGCTGATGATAGAGGAGCAGCACCAGGTCGGTGACCCCGTACTGCTTGAGGAGGTTGACGATGTGCTCCATGATCGGCCGGTTGATCAGGGGGATCATCGGTTTCGGCAGGCTGATGGTCAGTGGATGAATGCGGGTGCCGAAGCCCCCCGCCATGATGACGGCTTTCAAAGGCGTCTCCTCCTAAATAGGTCAGTGCAGGGCGAGAATGCGGCGGACTTCGTTTTTCAGTTCGTTGAGGTCGGAGCTCTTGACGACGTAGGCGTCGGCCAGCCAGGAAGAGAAGTCTTCCTTGTAACAACTGAATGCCGTACAGAGAATGACCGGCAGCTCCTCGCGCTCACGGGCGATCCGTTGCAGAAGCTCAAGGCCGCTTTCCTGGTCGAGCTGGATATCGAGGACCACGAGGTCGAAGGTTTGGCTGCGGAGCAGGGCGAGGGCCTCGTCACAGCTGGCGGCCGTTGTGACCTCGTGTCCCTCTTCCTCGAGTTCGGCGGCGTAGAGGTGGCGGATGTCGCCTTCGTCGTCAATCACCAGCAGTCGCGCCATGGCATATTCCTTCGGGAGGGGGTTTCAGGTGAGTCCATTATACCAATCCCGTGGGGCACTGCAATCGCTGAAGATGCTTTGCTCTCTTGTTCTGTGTGCCGGACGATGGCATAGTGCCGAAATGTCAGCCAAGCCCTATCATCTTTTCTCCGAACATCTCAAGCAACGTTTCGGCACCCGGGTTCACAAGATCTCCGTCGATGCGGGTTTCGGTTGTCCCAACCGAGCCGGCGGTCGCAGCGGCCCGGGTTGCCTGTTCTGCGACCCGGACGGTTCCGGCGCTGTCGGTATCGAGCGCCAGCGGAGCATCACGGAGCAGCTCGAACTGGGGAAGGAGGTCATGACCCGCAAGTACAGGGCGGGAAAGTTCATGGCATATTTCCAGCCTTTCTCCAACACCCTGGCACCGGTCGAGCGTTTGAAAAGCCTGTATGACGAGGCCCTGGCGGTAGAGGATGTCGTCGGCCTGGCGGTCGGTACGCGCCCCGACTGTCTGCCTGAAGATGTCCTCGACCTGTTGGCAGCATATCATTCGAGGACTTATTTCTGGTTGGAAATCGGTCTGCAGAGCCGTCATGACCGTACCCTTGCCTGGCTGCAGCGCGGGCATGATTACGCCACGTTCCTCAAGGCCTTCCACGCCGCCAGGCAGCGCGGTCTGCGGGTCTGCGTCCACGTGATCCTCGGCCTGCCCGGCGAGCGCCGCGAAGACATGCTGGCGACGGCCGATGTCCTTGCCGAACTGCAGGTCAACGGGGTCAAGCTGCACCTGCTGCACGTGCTGCGCGGTACGCCTCTTGGCGAGCTGTATGCCCGGGGTAAGGTCTTCGTGTTTGAAAAGGATGAGTACGTCGATATCGTCGCCGATGTCATCGAGCGGCTGCACCCTGCCACGCTGATTCACCGCCTGACCGGAGATGGCCCGCGCGACCTGCTGCTGGCGCCGCTCTGGTCACTCAACAAGTGGGAGGTGCTCAATGCCATTGACGCCGAGTTGGCGAGACGAGGGACAAGGCAAGGATCAAAAAGCAGTGCTGAGCGATGAGCGATGAGCGATGAGTGCAGCCTTGCTCCTAGAAATACTCCTGCAAGCCTTCGGCGAGATATTCATAGGCATGCAGGCTTTTCAGGCCGGTATGTGACTGGCCTTCCGGCGATACCCCTGCGTTCAGATAATCCCGGAGGAACGCTCTCGCCTCTACCCCCTCCAGCACGAACTCCGCAACCGGTGAACGTTCTGCCACGATCTTGCGGCCGCTCGGCAGCTTGAGCTCTTTGAACGGGTTGCGATAAGAGACTTTTTCCAGGATGGCGGTGTCGGCGTAGCTGATGATCAGGGCGCATCCCGTGAAGTCGATGTGGCTGACAAGCTCAGGCGCGAAGTGCAGCGTGCGTTTCGCCGGCAGGAACGCCCAGCGGGTGTTGTCCCGGCCGAGAGACCTGAGATGCTCCGCCACGCTGTCGAGCTGTTCCGCTTCACCGCCCAGGGCCATGCTGCGCAGGTAGCCTGCCGCAGTCACGCTCTCGTAACTTTTGCCCATGAGCGAAGCCCCGCGCCGGCGGGCGGCGGCTTTCTGATAGCGGTGTTTGAAGACGAAGGAGCAGTAGTTGACCGGCAGGTCGATGCCGGCATCGAGCCCGTAACAGATCAGCTCCAGGGCCGTCAGCTCGGACTCGAGGACCGTGACCTTCTCGCCGTGCAGGTAGTTGTAGGGGCGCTTGGCAAAGCGGGGCTGGCTGTAGGGTGTCAGGCGCAGCTGGTGCAGGTTGAGATGGCGGATGCCACGGTCGGCCATCTCCGCCATCTTTGTCCTGAGCAGCTCGCGTTTTTCCGGAACGGCCGGAATCTCGACGGTCACCGTCGGGATGAGGCCGACGGCCTGGGCCGCTTTTTCCAGAGAGTAATTGACGGCGCCGATGTCGAAGCGGATTTCATCAAGGCCGGCATCGCGCAGGCGCAGCAGGAGGTCGCGGTCGACCAGGGTGCCGTTGGTGTAGAGCCAGGTGTGCAGCTTGTCGCCGAAATGTTTTTTGGCGGCCTTGAGAAAGCCGAGGCTGCGACCCGGCGTCAACAGTGGCTCGCCGCCGGACAGGCTCATGCCGCGGAAACCGAACTGCTCCAGGTAAGCGACGTAGTCGGCGGGCGAGCGGAAGGTGACGGTGTTGGTCCCGGGCAGGCCGGTCTCGTCCTGGCGGCTGGGGCAATAGAAACAGCGGGCGTTGCAGCGGCCGTTGATGAACAGGCAGGACCATTCCCCGGCGGCACAGATACGGCAGCCGGGCGAGAGGCGGCGCATGTCGAGCTTGGTGCCGCCGCAGCCCAGTTCGATGCGTCCGGCGAGTTCGGCAAGCAGCGCTGCGCGGCGGTCGGTGGCTGCCTCTGCGGCATGCGGCGAAAGAAAGGTCAGCGCCGGGTAGAATTCGCCATATTCGCGACGGTTTGCCTCGATCAGGCGGGAATGTTGCTCGTCAGGTTCTGCGGCCATAGAAGACCTCTCTTTTAAGGGATGCTGTATCGCCTTTTAGCCGAGAAGTCATTGAAAAACAATCTAAATCATCAGGAGTGCTCCGCTTTGGTGCGCGGCACGTACCAAGCCCCCGTTCCGAGGTTCGGAACGGGGGCTTGGCGTTTCTCCGGTTAAAGCATCCTGTTTACTTCGGAATGCTCTGCACCCAGGCAGGCAGCTCGTTGATGACGACGTCGAACACCGGAATCACCAGCAGGTAGGTGATCGCCACGGTGACGACAATGCCAATCAGGTTGAGTCCGAAGCCACTCTTGGCCATCTGCGGGATCGTGACGTAGCCGGAGCCGAAGACGATGGCGTTCGGCGGCGTGGCGACCGGCAGCATGAAGGCGCATGAGGCGGCGATCGCCGCCGGGATGAGCAGCAGCAGCGGACTCTGGCCGAGGCCGACGGCGACGGCGGCGAGGATCGGCATGACCATCGCCGTGGTCGCGGTGTTCGACGTCAGCTCGGTCAGGAAGATGATCAGGGTCGCCACGGCGATCACCAGCACCAGCACCGGCGCCTGGTCGAGCAGGCTGACCTGGTTGCCGATCCAGTCGGCGAGCTTGGTCTCCTTGAAGCCGGCGGCCATCGCCAGGCCGCCGCCGAAGAGGATGAGGACACCCCAGGGCATCTTGGTCGCCCAGTGCCAGTCCATGACGAACTCGTTGCGCTTGAGGTTGATCGGGATGAGAAAGAGGATGATCGCTCCGGTCATGGCAATCGCCGCATCAGTGACCATGGCCGGGTCGGCGAAGAGGAAGCCGAGCTGCTTGCGGAAGATCCAGCCGACGGCGGTCAGGCCGAAGATCAGCGAGGTCCAGCGCTCACCGGCGCTCATCGAGCCCATGGCGCGCAGTTCGGCGTTGATCAGGTCACGCCCGCCGGGGACCTTCTTGAGTTTCATGGGGTTGGCGATGCGCGTCAGCCACAGCCAGCAAAGCGGCAGCAGGATGACGACCAGCGGTACGCCGACCTTCAGCCAGGTGGCGAAGGTGATCTCGTAGCCGTAGGTTTTCTGCAGATAGCCGGCGAGGACGGTGTTCGGCGGTGTGCCGATCAGGGTCGCCATGCCGCCGATCGAGGCGGCGTAGGCGATGCCGAGCATCAGGTTGAGACCGAAGGCGAATTTTTCCGGTGAGAAGTCGATGGTCTTGTCGAGGCCTTCCTTCTTCCCCTCGTCGACGACGTGGGCGATGATGGCGAGGCCGATCGGCATCATCATGACGGTGGTGGCCGTGTTGGAGACGAAGGCCGAGAGCGCCGCGGTGGCGACCATGAAGCCGAAGATCAGGCGCCCCGGCGAGAAGCCAACCAGGCGCACGATGTTCATGGCAATACGCCGGTGCAGGTTCCAGCGCTGCATTGCCAGGGCGATGATGAAGCCGCCCATGAACAGGAAGATCAGGTGGTTGGCATATGGAGCGGTGGCCGCCTGGGTCTTCATGATGCCGAGCAAGGGGAAGAGGGCGATCGGCAGCAGGCTGGTGGCCGGGATCGGAATGGACTCGCACATCCACCAGGTCGCCATCAGCAGGGCGACCGCCGCCATTTTCTGGGCCGCGAGGTCCATGCCGGCCGGGGCCGGGGCCAGCAGCATCAGCAGGAACAGCGCCGGGCCAACGAGCAAGCCGAACTTCTGACGCGCCGTGTACTCGCGCGGTTCGCCTTCATCGACGCCGCCGGGGCCGGTCGTCAGGCGGTTGGCATGCTCGGCCGGCGCTTCGTCCATTTCGTCGGCAAGATCAACTTCATGCTCGATCTGGCTGTCCGTAAAGTGCAGGTTGCCGCGCCGTTGCTTCTTGAGCCAATCGAGAGGGCGAAACAGTACCAATGTCTTGGTTTCATCATGCATGTCCCACAGTCGGTTCCATACCAGGCTGATCATCAATATCCTCCTTGATCTCGGGGTTAGGCGCTGCAACAGCCGCCTGTCGGACGCCTGGGTAGAGCAACCGAAGTGCCAACGGGCCAACAGAATGATGAGAAGATTTTTAACTTGCTGTTATTGGACGGGTTTTATTGCCAGGACGGGTCTTGACCATGCCGGCAGCCCTCGCCTGTTTCACAGTCCTGGGTGGCGACAATGAATCAAAAAGGGCGACTTCCGGCCGATTTTGTATCGTTCGACAGCTGAGCCTCGTCTCCCGCTTTCGGTGGCATGGATAACGCCGGACTCTGCGGTAGAGTGTAGCTTGAGAGGATTGATCTCGATGTGAACTGCGCAGCAACGAAAGGAGATCATCATGCTGATACTGAAAAACAAGACGGCATTGGTCACCGGTGGCAGCCGGGGGATCGGTGCGGCGATTGTCAAAGTGCTTGCCGCCCAGGGGGCGCATGTTGCCTTGACCTGCAGCAAGTCCATCGAGCAGGCGGAAAAGCTGGCCCGGGAGCTTTCTGCCGGGGCGGTGAAGGTGCGGGCCTACCAGGCGGATGCCGCCAAGCCGGAGAAGCTCTCCGGGCTGATCGACAAGGTCGTTGCCGACTTCGGCGGTCTCGATATCCTGGTCAATAATGCCGGCATCTTCTGCGGCGGCATGATCGGCGCGATCGATGCAGCGAAGTACCGCCGCATCATGACGATCAACGTCGATGCCGTATTCGCCCTGACCCAGGCCGCGATGAAGGTCCTGCCGGACGGCGGGCGCATCATCAACATTGGCAGCGTTCTCGGCGAGCGCGCGTCAGCGCCGGGCATGAGTGCCTATAATGCAAGCAAGTTCGCCGTGGCCGGCCTGACCCGCAGTTGGGCCAAGGACCTCGGATCGCGGAACATCCTGGTGAACGCCGTTCAGCCGGGACCGGTCAACACGGAGATGAACCCGGAAGACAGTCAGAAGGCCGACTTCATGAAAGGCATGACCGCGCTGGGGCGCTATGGACAGCCAGATGAGATTGCCCCTTTGGTGGCTTTTCTGGCAGGCCCGGGCGCAAGTTACATCACCGGGGCGACGATTAACGTGGATGGCGGGTGGAATGCCTGAGATCGGCAGGGGAGTCGAGACACCGTGGGCAGTGCCCGGCGAAATATCTCAATCTCTGAGCAAGAAAGCCTCCCTATCAGGAGGCGTTCTTGATAACCTGGGGCGGCTCGGATGCGCTGTCGACCGGCCCGCTCCAGGAGAGCAGGAGCAGGGAGGCCCAGGCGATGCTGACGATGATGATGACGATGCGAAACATGGCGCGGAGAATAACCGAGCGCCCGGTAAAAATCAAGGGCACCGAGACCGAGACGGAAAATTTTTCTAGAGGAGCAAAAAAAGGACGATGGCGGCGATGACCGCAACAATGATGATGCCGATCGTTATCCTACCGCCTCCACCGGACACTGGTTGTGGCTTGTCCTCTTCCAGCGTGCCGACGACGGGAAAGCGTTCGACGACGGCGCGGACGTGCGGCGCCTGCGACAGCTCCTCGGTCATATCCTTGCCCGCCTGGTGATCGGGGGGGTGCAAACCGTTCTTCCAGAGCGGGCTGTCGGTGACATCGTATACGGTGCCGCCGACGGCGACATAAGCCTTTCGGCCTTCTCGGCCGTCATGCGCAGCCAGCTCGGTGCGATTCATCGACACTCCTCATTGCGGTCAGTAGTAAGAAAAATTGCAGGTTTCCTTGCAACGGAATAGTCTATATAATACTTGGTGTTCACGGGTTGGCAACCCGGACTGACACGCGAGGGGGCGTTAGATGTACCAGGAACATTTCAATCTGCGCGAAGCACCGTTTTCCCTGACGCCGGATCCCGGCTTCTTCTACAATTACACCGGGCATCAGCAGGCGCTCAATGTCCTGCTGGTCGCGCTGCAGAGCGGCGAGGGCCTCATCAAGATTTCCGGCGAGGTCGGCACCGGCAAGACCCTGCTCTGCCGCAAGCTCTTGGTGGCGCTCGAAAAAGAGTTCCATTCCGCTTATCTCCCCAACCCCCTGCTGACCCCCTATGAGCTCTATCAGGCCCTTGCCGAAGAACTGAATCTCGAGGTTCCCCACGGCCTGACCATGCATGACCTGGTCAAGCGGATCACCTCGCATCTGGTCAAGCTGCAGCGCAAAGGCGGCAAGGTTGTGCTCTGCATCGACGAGGCGCAGGCGATGCCGCGGGACAGCCTGGAGGCGCTACGGCTGTTGAGCAACCTGGAGACGGAGAAACGCAAGCTGCTGCAGATTGTCATCTTCGCCCAACCCGAACTGGACCGCATGCTTGAGAACAGCGACCTGCGACAGTTGCGCCAGCGCATCACCTTCAGCTACGATCTGCCGCCACTTGATCGGGCCGCCGTTGCCGGTTACATCAACCATCGCCTGAAGATTGCCGGGCACGATGGCGAGAGCCTGTTTCGCGACGGTGCCCTCGATGCGGTCTTCAGGGCCAGTCGCGGCATCCCCCGCCTGGTGAACATCCTCTGCCACAAAGCGTTGATGGCCGCTTATGGCCAGGGGATCAAGGTGGTTGACCTGCCGCAGGTCAAGGCGGCCAGCAAGGACACCGAGGATGCGTCATCTTTGAGAAGCCCGATCCTGACGGGCAAACCTTTCTTTTTTATCATCGGCATGATCACCCTGCTTGAGATTGTCCTGGTGATTTACCTGCTGCGGAGCGTGTCGTCATGAGCCTGATCAACCAGATGCTGCGTGATCTGAAAACCCGCAACGAGAAAGCTGGCCAGGACAAGGCGATTCCGCTGCGCTCCAGTGTCACCGACCGTATCCCTTACCTGCCTCTGCCGGTGGTTCTCGGTGGTACGGGCCTGGTGCTGGTCCTGCTCATCTGGTGGCTGGCCGGAGCCCTGTCCGAGTCCCTGTTCCGTTTCGAGCCGGACCCCGCACAGGTCGCCGGCGGTACGGCCGTCCAGCAACAGGCCGCGGTGCCTGAGCCGACGCCTGTCGTCGTCACGACCGAGAAGGAGACGCTGTCGTCTGCCGAGCGAGCTGCCGAACCGGAGTTCGCCCCGGCGGCAACGCCCGCCCGGGAGACTCCAGCCGCTCCGCCTGTACAGCCGGAGACGATCGTCACGCGTTCGCCTGAGCCGCCGCCGCGAACTGCGCAGGTGAAGGCGCGCCCGGTGCCGCCGCGTGAACCGGTCGCTCGGGTTGCCTCCGCACCTGCCGCAGAGCCGGTGGTTGTGGCGCGTACGGCCCCGTCGCAACCGCCGAGGATGGCAGTACAAGCCTCCCCGGCGAGACAAGTTGAGCCGCTTCCGGCGAAAGCGCCAGTACGCAGGCTTCATCCCGATGACCTCCCCGGAGCAATCATGAGCACCAGCCGTGAAATGCCCGTTCGCACCCCGGGTCCAAGCCGTGTTGCGCCGCTGCCCTCGTCACCCTACGGGGCCGCCGAACAGGCCTACCAGGACGCGATCTGGGCGAACGAACAGAAGCGCGCGGCTCTGGCGACTCATTCGCTGCAGAAAGCCCTGGAGATTTACCCCGGGCACTTGCCGGCCCGGACGCTATTGGTAGAGCTCTTTGCCCGGGAGGGCAAGACCGGCGAGGCGATGTACCTGCTGGCGGACGGATTGGAAATCGTTCCCGACTACCTGCCGTTCAAAAAGCAGTATGCGCGGCTGCTCATCGACCAGGGCGATCACGAGACCGCTGCCAAAGTCCTGTTGGCCGGCGGGGTGCCGACCGTTGAAGATGACCCGGAAACGCACGTCATCCTGGCTTCCGTATACCAGCGTCTCGGCGAGGCTTTCCTGGCAGCGCAGACTTATCGCAACCTGTTGGTCGCCTGGCCACAGACCGGGGCTTTCTGGGTAGGCCTCGGTGGCGCCCTCGAAGCCCAGCGGCTTTCGGACGAAGCTGTCGAGTGTTACCGCCGCGCCCTGGCAACGGACAACCTGCGCCAGGACCTGAATGCCTTTGCTACTCGACGCCTCGGCCTGCTCGAATAGTCCCGCAGGAAAAGCGCTCGTCAGCAGGGTTACCCGCACCTGGTTCCCAAATTCCCCCGATGGAAAGACTTGCCGAAATTCTCGACAGCTATCGCGCCCTGCTCGCTGAAGTCGATTGCTGGTTCGACGCCTGTCTGCAGGAGGGAGAAACCCGGCTCGCCTGCCGTCGCGGCTGTCACGCCTGTTGCCGCGGCCTGTTTGAAATCTCCCTGTTGGATGCCTGTCTGCTCCAGGAAGCCTTCAACAAGCTTCCCGCGGATACGCGTCACCTCATCCTGGCCCGTTGCCGGTCGCGGCTGGCAGAGTTGCAGCAGCGCTGGCCCGGGCTTGTTGCCCCCTACCTCCTCAACGGGTTGCCGGAAGAAGAATGGACGGCGATGCCGGAGGATGATCCCACGCCCTGTCCGCTGCTCGACGATGCGGGCCTCTGTCATGTCTATGAGGCGCGGCCGCTGGCCTGTCGACTGCATGGTTTGCCGAATGTCGATCTTTACGGGGAGGATTTCGAAGGAACGGTCTGCACCCTTCACCCCGGCGATCCACGGCAGGTGCTCACCGCCAAGGTCCTGCATTGGAATTTCCGCGAGACGTTCAGGCGGGAGGCTGCTTTGCTGGCGGCGTTTACCGAACAATTGGGCGGAGTGAGGAAGGAAGGTTATGATACCTTCATCCCGCTCGCCCTGCTGGCGGATTACCGTGCGGTTGACTGGCGGAGGATGAAAGCCCGGGAATAGAGATTGTTTGCCGGAGTGGACACACTGTGCGATTGCACAGTGTTCAGAAAAGGCTTCTGTGATATTTTTCCTGCATGCGACTCGCTCTTAAACACCAGATTATCCTGGCGCCAGCCGTTGTCCTGTGCCTGATGACCCTGTTGCTCTGCTTCCTGCAGTTCACCTACTGGGACATGTCGGTCAAGCGGCAGCAGGCAAAGGATCTCAAGACGGCCTTCATCGCCCTGGCCGAGGCGGACCTTGCGACCCAGCGCATGCAGAGCATCGTCCGTTTCATCGCCCAGGCCCAGGACCCTGATCCGCAGGCCCTTGAGCAGATGGCGAACATGCACCGGCACCTTGCGGTGGCGATAGAAAAGCTCGAAGAGTCGAGTCATCTGAGCGGCGAGTCGCAGAGTCTGCTGCGCCAGGGTGTGATTGATCTGAACCCGGAGCAGGGGATGGCGCTCGACCGTTTCGAATCGGCGCTCGCCGTTTTGCGGCCCCACCTGACAAAGCAACTCAAAGACCTCAATCGACAACGCGAGGCCCTGGGAAATCTGCATCGCGAGGACATGGATGCCCTGGTCGCCGAGACGACCTTCGTCACGATCGTCGTCCTTGGGACCGCAATCCTGATCGGTATCCTCTTGTCCCTCTATTTTGCCCGTCACATCCTGCGGCGCATTCAGGCCCTGTCCGACAGTGCCTCACGTATCACGCACGGCGATTTTTCCCCGCCGCCGGCACCCGATTCGGTGCGCGATGAACTGGACGACCTTGCGGTGTCCATCAACCACATGACCGATCAGCTGATCCGGGTCGTGGCCGCAGAAAAACTCCTCGAAGGGGCGGAAGAGGAACGTCGGCGGATTGCCATGGACATCCACGACCAGACGCTCGCCGACCTCTCTGCCGTGCGCCGTGGTCTGGAACACCTGCGTGATGAGAATTCCTGTGGGGAAGCGATCGTGGCGATCGAGGAGGACCTGCAGCGGGCCACGGCCAACCTGAGGGTGGTGATGGACAACCTGCATCCGCAGACGCTCGACATCCTCGGTTTGCCCGCGGCACTTGAGTCGATGCTCGACAAGCTGTGCAGTTTCCCCGGTGCGCCCGAGTATCATTTCCTGTGCGGCAGCGGGAAGTCGGACGTCGGGTTGTCGCGCCTGGCCCAGGTGACGATCTACCGGATTGTCGCCGAAGCGATCACCAATGTGATGCGTCACGCACAGGCCAGCAAGCTGGAGGTCAGCATGATGCAGAGCGGCGGGCAGCTGATGATCGCGGTCGAAGACAATGGCCGCGGTTTTGAGCCGGACCAGCGCTTGCCGCACAATGCCGGTGGCCGGGGACTGCACAACATTCGTGAGCGTGCCAGGGCGATCGGTGCCGGGGTCGAGTGGCGCAGTTCACGCTTTTCCACGGGGACACGCTTCGAACTCTTGCTGCCGTTGACCACCACGTAAAGGAGGATCCCGTATGGCGGCCTACAGCCTGGTGATCGCCGAGGACAACCCCAAGGACTTCGAATTTCTCAAGCAGATGGTTGAGTCCTGGGGTAAGGATTGCCGAATCGAGCATGCCCCGGACGGGCAGGTCGCCCTGGAACTGGCGCTCGCTCAAGAAGTGCCGCTGGTGATCAGCGACATCCAGATGCCGCGCATGAATGGCGTCGATTTCGCCAGGGCCCTGTGGGAGCGCAAGCCGCGGGCGCGCATCGTGTTCTGGAGCCAGTTCAAGGATGAAATGTACGTTCGGGCCCTCGTCAGGATCGTCCCGCCGGAAACGGTGTACGGCTATGTACTCAAGACCAGTCCGCGCGATAAAATATCCGGCGCCATGGAGACGGTGCTGTTCGAAGACCAGTGCTGGATCGACCCCGAGGTGCGCAAGGTCCAGGGTCGGACCGGGCACAGCCAGACCGCCCTGTCCGATATCGAGTACGAGGCGCTCGTCGATATCTCCCTGGGCCTCACCGACAACCTGATCGCCCAGCGCCGTTATCTTTCCCGGCGTGGGGTGCAGAGCCGGCTCAATTCCCTCTATGGCAAGCTGAGCCTCGACCAGGAGCAGTTTCAGAGCGACAAGGTCGGTGACGCTTTCAACCTGCGCAATCGCGCGGTTTCCATGGCCCTGCATCGCGGCCTGATCAACGCTTTTGAGCTTGCGCACGAAGAAGAAGAGCTGCAGCTTTGGCTGAAGCGCTACAAGGCCGGTTTAAAATGACCCCTAATAATGTGGTGTCGAATTTTAGTGATTAAAGTTGAAGGGTTACAGATGTTCATCGTTTGCAAATGAGGTTGTGTTCGCTGCAGGATTGTGCTAAAAAGTGGTCATACCAAATGACAAGTGGGGAAAAGGCATGACCATTCTGTTCGAACCGATCAAGCCCAAGAAAATTTCCGAAGAAATAGTCAACCAGATCAAGCAGCTGATTTCCAAGGGTGAGCTCAAGCCCGGCGATCGCATTCCTTCCGAACGTGAACTTGCCGCCATGCTCGGCGTCAGCCGGCCTTCGGTGCGCGAAGCGATCATGGTCCTCGATGCCATGGGTTTCCTCGAGGCGCGCCAGGGCGGCGGGACGTACGTACGTGCGCTCACGGAAAGCAGCATCATGGACCCTCTCGCCAAGCTGGTCGAGATGCGCGATCCTGAGATGCTGCGTTCGCTGGCCGAGGTGCGCATGGGGCTGGAAAGCTGGTCGGCCTATTTGGCCGCAAAAAGGGCAACGGATGCCGATATCTCCGAGCTGCGCCGGCTCTATGGCGTGATGGAGGAGCAGGCGGCAAAAGGCGGCTGGGATTCGGAAGTCGATGCCGAGTTCCATTATGCCATCACGGGAGCGAGCCATAACAGCCTGCAGATGCATGTGCTCAATTCCATCCACACCCTGTTCCATACCACCATCCAGGTCGCATTGATGGAGTTTTATCGCCAGGAAGGCCACATCCAGAAGCTCCTGACGCACCATCGTGAGATCATGGAGGCGATTATCGCCCATCAACCCGAGCTGGCACGCCAGAAGATGATGGAACACCTGGCGATGGTCGAGGAGAAGATGGCGCAGCTGTTGAGCGCCAAACGATCCTGAGCTAGGATTCGGCTGGAAGTGAAATAATTAGGCCCGTTCGCGGCCCCTCCGGACACGGGAACTGGCTGCATGTTGTGTCCGCAACAGTTTCGTGATATCTTCCGCGCGTTTTCTGGCGCACCCTCACTTTTCGTTCTCTTCCTTTCGTTGGAGTCATTTCGTGAATCTGTTCAAGCTGATCATGATCCTTTTCGTTGTGTTGGCCCTTGCGGCCGGAAGCTTTCTTCTCCTGCGCGACATGACGCCGCCGGAGATCGCCGTGACACCCGGGCAGGGCCCGGTTTCGGCGCGTCTGCCGTTGCAGTTGAAAGTCGTTGACCCCGGGGTCGGCCTGCGCAGCCTGGTCTTAACGGCGACCCAGGGGAGTCGCGTGGTCATGCTGCTCAACCGCGAGTACCCGGAAGGGACCGGAATCGTCGAGGAGCCCGTGGTGCTGACCGGTGAAGGTCTACAGGATGGGGCCGTGCAAGTCAGCGTCAAAGCGGCTGACCGCGCTTATCTCGGTTTCGGCGACGGCAATGTCGCCGAGTTGACCCACAGTTACACCATCGACAACAAGCCGCCACAGATCGGGGTCTTGTCGACCCAGCACAATGTCAACCAGGGCGGCAGCGGCCTGGTGGTCTATACCGTTTCCGAAGAGGTCGTGGAGACCGGCGTCAAGGTCGGCGAGCGCCTCTATCCCGCCTACCTCCAGTCGAGCGGGGTTTACCTCGCCCTGTTCGCCTTCCCCTGGGACATGGAACCGTCCGCTTTCGTCCCCAAGGTCGTGGCCGTTGATGCCGCCGGCAACGAGCGGAGCGCGGGAATTTACTATCATGTGACACCGAAAATCTTTCCAACCGATCGGATTAATATTTCTGACAACTTTTTGAACAACAAGATTGTTCCGGACTTCCAGCACTTCTTCCCGGAGACGACCGACCCGTTGCAGCTGTTTCTGAAGGTCAACGGCGAATTGCGGCGGAAGAATCTTGCGACCATTCTCGACTATGGCAAGGAGACCGCGCCGACGCGGCTTTGGGAAGGGGCCTTCGTCGCCCAACCGAACGCCGCCGTCCCCGGGGCTTTCGCCCAACGCCGGACCTATTATCACAATGATCAGGTGATCGACCATCAGACCCACCTGGGGATCGACCTGGCTTCCCTGGCCCGCGCCGCAGTCCTGGCGGGCAATGCCGGGCGCGTCATCCACGCCGACGACCTCGGCATTTACGGACAATGCGTCATCATCGACCATGGTCTTGGCCTGCAGACCCTCTACGGTCATATGAGCCAGATATTGGTCAACGTCGGAGATATGGTCACCCGCGGCCAGACGATCGGCCGGACCGGGACATCCGGCCTGGTCGGCGGCGACCACCTGCACTACGACGTGCTGGTCGCCGGACAGCAGGTCAATCCCATCGAATGGTGGGATGCCCGCTGGATCAGCCACAACCTGCTCAACAAGCTTGAATTGGTCAACAACCCCTGACGGGAAGATGTCAATTAGCAACGACAAAGGCCGCGAGGAGTTCCTCGCGGCCTTTTGTTTTCGCTGTTACCGGTAATGTCAGTCGGGGGTTGCCCGACCGAGCAGATCCATGAGGTGGACGACCTCCTGTGGCAGACCTGCTTCGCGCACTCCCCAGGCCAGCTGCAGTTGGCAGCCGGGGTTGGCCGTGACCAGCAGGTCGGCGCCGGTGTCGCGGACATTGACGAGCTTGCGGTCAAGCACCTGCTGGCTCTCCCGGGAATACTTGAGTCCCCAGGTGGCCGCCGAACCGCAGCACCAGCTGGCCTCCTTGAGCTCGCGCAACTCGACGCCGGGGATCTGTCTGAGCAGCTTGCGGGGCTGGGACGAGACGCCCTGGGCGTGGCAAAGATGGCAGGGTTCGTGATAGGTGACGGACGCCTTGACTTCGCGCAGCCCTTCGGTGCGCAACCCGACTTCGGCGAGAAACTCGCTGATGTCGCGGATCTTGGCCCGGAAGCGGGCGAGCTTGTCGTGCTCGGCCTTGCCCTCCAGCAGTTCTTCGTACTCCTTGAGGGACGCCCCGCAGCCGGCGCAGTCGGTGACGATCCAGTCGACATCCTGCTCCAGGAACAGGTCGAGATTAAACAAGGCCAGCTGCCTTGCGGTCTCGCGATCGCCTTCGGAGAGGTGGGGGGCGCCACAGCACTTGGTCTGCTGCGGGGTGAGCACTTCAAAGCCCTGGTGAGCCAGCACCTTGACGGTGTTACGCGACACGCCGGGATACATCAGGGTCATGACGCAGCCGAGGAAGAAACCGACCCGACCGCGCTGCTCACCCCTGGCCGGGATCCGCTCGGGGAGCTGCAGGCGCAGTGGCTTCTCCAGGTCGGGAAGCATCCCCTCGGCCTTGGCCATCCAGTCGGGGCCGAGCTTGAGGATCTTCAGATGACGCACCAGCCACTGGATGCCGAGCCGTTGATAGAGGCGGGTCGGCAGCATCGAGGTTTCCAGCAGTTCGGGCGACGGGAGCATCTTCTGCAGGATGAACTCGCGGAAGCCTTTACCGACCTTGCCCAGCGGGTAAAAGGCGTGTGCCTGGCTGCGGCAGATCTCCATGACTTCGCCGGCCCGGACTCCCGACGGGCAGGCCGTGGTGCAGGCCCGGCAGTCGAGGCAGAAGAACGCCTCTTCCTTGACGGCGGCGGAGAAGTCGAGCTTCTCATCGGCGACCGCCCGGGCCAGGGCGACACGCCCCCGCGGGCTGGAGCGTTCCCGGCCGGTCAGGGCGTAGGTGGGACAGGTCGGCAGGCAAAAGCCGCAGCGCATGCACTGCAGCATGTCATCATAGTGGGGGGCATCCTGCGGCGTGAAATTGCCGAGTTTGTCAGGGCCGGACACTCTCAGGCCTCCTTGCCGTGCAGGGTGGCTTCAGCGGATTCATCCAGGAAAATCTTGCCGGGATTGAGCAGTCCTTTGGGGTCGAAGGCATTCTTGATGCGCTTCATGACCTGCACTCCGCCGGCGCCGATCTGGCGGGCCAGGTACTCTTTCTTGGCCAAGCCGATGCCGTGTTCACCGGAGACGGTGCCGCCCCAGGCGAGGACCTTGTCGTAGAGGTCATCATAGAAGGCGTGGGCGCGCTTCATCTCGTCGGTGTCCCGCTCGTCGCAGAGCACCGTCGGGTGCAGGTTGCCGTCGCCGGCATGGCCGAAGGTGCCGACCTTGAGGCCGTACTTGACCGTGAGCCGCTCGATTTCGGCAAAAGTTTCGGCGAGCCGCGAACGGGGAACGGTGGCATCCTCCAGCAGGGTGGTCGGCGAGACCCGGGCCAGGGCGGAGAGTGCCGTGCGCCGGGCCGCGGCCAGACTGTTGGCCTCCTCGGTGCTCTTGGCGACATGGATTTCCGCCGCCTTGACCTGCTCCAGAATGGCTTTGACCCCCTGCGCTTCTTCTTCGACCATCGCCGGATGGCCGTCGACCTCGATCAGCAGCAGCGCCGCCATCTGGCGCGGCAGGCCGATTTTGACATAATCCTCAACGCAGTTGATGGTCGCCTTGTCCATGATCTCCATGGTCGAGGGGATGATCTTCGCCGCGATGATTTTCGAGACCGCCTCGCCGGCGGTGCGGATGTCGTCGAAGTAGGCGAGGAAGGTGCGTTTGTCCTTTGGCGGCGGGATCAGCTTGACGGTGATCTCGGTGATGATGCCGAGTGTCCCCTCGGAACCGACCAGCAGGTCCTTGAAAGCGTAGCCGGCGACGTCCTTGACGCTCTTGCCGCCGGTGGTGAGGAGGCTGCCGTCGGGGAGTACGCACTGCAACGCCATGACATAGTCGCGGGTCACGCCGTACTTGAGGCCGCGCAGGCCGCCGGCGTCCTCCATGACGTTGCCGCCTAGCGTCGAGATTTTCTGTGATCCCGGATCCGGAGGGTAGAACAACCCCTTTGCGGCAACGGCATTGAACAAGTCGAGGGTGACGACGCCGGCTTCGGCGGTGGCGGTCAGGTTCTCCTCGTCGATCTCAAGGATGCGGTTCATGCGGTTGAGGCACAGCACCATGCCGCCGCGTGCCGGAACGCTGCCGCCGGAGAGGCCGGTCCCCGAGCCGCGTGGCGTTATCGGCATCCCTTCCCGATTGGCTATCTCCATCGCCGCGAGCACACCATCGCGGTCGGTCGGGAAGACGGCGACTTCGGGGAGCAGGTGTACCCCCGGTGTCGAGTCATAGCCGAGGACCATCAGGTCTTCTTTTTCGTGCAGGACGTTAGGGGAGCCGAGCCGTTCAGACAGTTCTTTGAGCGTGTTTTTTGAAATCATGTCGTACCTTTTCATCTCCGGGAACAGGGTGGTCAAAAACCTTCTTCCCGGTAGCCTTCCGGGATACGGATCAGCAGCACAGGGGTTTCCGAACCGTGCAGGACCTTGCTTGCCGTGGTGCCGAGCAGCGCTTCTCCGATGGCCGTGCGCCGATGGGTGCCCATGACAATCAGGTCTGCCGAAACGCCTCGGGCTTCAGCGAGGATGGTGGCCGCCGGCTGGCCTTCCCTGACGTGAATCGACTCGACCAGTTCAGCCCCACCCGGGGCCTGTGCGGCCTCCTGCGTGCAAAGACGCTTGATGCGCTCCTCGAGGCGCTCCTTGATCTGGTTGCGTGCCTGCTCGTGCATTTGCTCCGACTGCTCGTGGCTGACGTGCAGCTCGACCAGGCTCTGGCCGAAGGTTCCGAGCGGCTCCACGGCATGTATGGCGGTGATGGTGGCCGCGTTTTGAGTGGCCAGCTTCAAGGCAAAACGGAAGACGTAAGGTGCGCCCGGGCCGAGGTCCGTGGCATACAGTATCCTTTTGATATCCGGGAGCATCTGTCTATTCCTCTCAGCGAGTTACCTGCCGAAGAAAAGGTCAGGCAGATAAGTAATGATCTGCGGGAAAAACACCATGATGGCCAGGGCGATCACCTGGAGCGCGACGAAAGGGATGATCCCGCGGTAGACGTCGCCCATGGTGTATTCCGGCGGCGCCACGCCCTTGAAATAGAACAAAGAATAACCGAAAGGCGGCGTCAGGAAGGATGTCTGCAGGTTGATGCAGACCATCATGGCAAACCACAGCGGGTTGAAGTCCAGGTCCATGGCGATCGGTGTAAAGATCGGCACGATGACCAACAGGATGGCGGCCCAGTCAATGAACATCCCCATGAAGAAGACCACCGCCATCATGATGAAGAAGACCACGAAGCGGTTGACGTCCATGCCGAGCAGCAGGTCGGCGACAACGTCGCCGCCACCCATGCTCAGAAAGACCACGGAGAAGAATTTGCCGCCGATGAACAGGGCCATGATCATGGCAGTGGTGCGGGCAGTGGAGATGGAGGCCTTGGTAATGACGTCCCAGTTCAATTTGCGGGTCACCAGGGCCAGGGCCATGGCGCCGACCGCGCCGAGGGCTGCAGCTTCCGTGGGTGTGGCGACCCCGGCAAGGATTGTTCCCATGACCACCAGGATCAGGCCGAAGGGGGGGACGAAATTCTTGCAGGTCATGGAAATTTTTTGCATGACGGTCGCATTGCGATCTTCTTTTGGTATCGGCGGGCCCAGCTTGGGGTTCAGGTAGCAGCGGATGCCGACGTAAAGCAGGTAGAGACCGGAGAGCAGCAGACCAGGCAGGATGGCGGCGGCGAACAGGTTGCCGACCGAAGTCTCCTTCTGGCCGGTGAGACCACCGTAGACCACCAGCATGATCGACGGCGGGATCAGGATGCCGAGGGTTCCCGAGGAGCAGATGATGCCTGCGGAAAGGCCCTTTTCGTAGCCGCGACGCAGCAGCGCCGGCCCGGCCATCAGCCCCATGGCCACGACCGAAGCGCCGACGATGCCGGTGGTGGCGGCGAAAACCGTGGAGACGACGATCACCGCCATCCCCAGACCGCCGCGAAGACCGCCGAGGACGATGTAGAGCGCGTCGAACAGGCCTTCCGAGACCTTGGAGCGGTCAAGGATCTGCGCCATGTAGATGAACAGGGGAATGGCGACCAGCGTATAATTGAGAAAAATCCCCCAGGCATTGTTGGCAAACAGGCCCAGCAGGGCGGGGATATTGAAGCCATTGTCAATCAGGCCGAAGATCGTAGCCACGGCGGCCAGGGTCACGGCGAGAGGGTGCCCCATGGCGATGGAAGCCATCAGGGTCATAAACATCAGCAGGGTCAAAAGTTCTACACTCATGGTTGGTCTTCTCCGGTATCAGACATGCTTAATCGAGATTCTTCAGGGATTGAATGTCCTTCAGCAATTTGGCAAGCCCCTGCAGAAAGAACAATACAAAGCCGATGGCCATGAGCGTTTTGTAGGGGTAGATGGCCGGCGCCCAGGAACTTGAGGCCAGTTCCCGCATCCCCCAGGAAACCGCGGCCAGGTCGATGCAGTACCAGGTCAGCAGGCCGACGGTCGGGAGGAACAGGACGGCATTGGTGACAATGCGCAAGATGGTTCGGGGGCGGGGCGCGAGCCGGGATTCGAACACGTCGATGGAGACGTGGGTGTCGTGCTTGTGCGCGTAGGCCAGGGCCAGGCTGTAGTGCACACCGTAAATGAACACCGTCAACTCGAAGGCCCAGGAGGTCGGCGTGTTGAAGGCGTAACGCATGAGAACTTCCCAGGTAACAACCACGAGCAGGGGAAGAATCAGGTAGGAGGAGTAGAAACCGACCTTTTCATTCAGGGCGTCGATGCCCCGGGCGATGCTGAACATAATGACCTCGTCATGGGAGGGATTGCCTTGCGCCAGCAGGCGCAAGTGACGGCGGGGGCCGTTCTGGCCCCCGCCGTTGGTTATGGCCTTACTGGGTGCGCTTGCCCTTGATGTAGTCCTCGAGCGGCCACGGGGTCAGACCGCCGCGGATCTCACGCCAGTCGGCGAAGTCCTTCTTGAACTGCTCCTGGCTGTCGAGGGTCTTCTTCACCTCGGGGTGCTTGGCCTTGAGCTCATCCAGGTACTCCTTGGTGACCTTGGCGAAGTTGGTGATCGCATCGTCGTCCATGTGCACGAACTCCACCTTCTTCTTGAAGAGCTTGATCGCCTCGATGTTCAGGTTCTCCTGCCAGGCGGAGGACCAGAGCTGGGTCTCCTTGGCGGCGATGTCGACGATCCACTTCAGGTCGGCCGGCAGCTTGTTCCAGGCGTCCTTGTTGATGAAGATGGCGCACTGCACCGAGGGCTGGTGCACGCCCGGCTCGATGACGTACTTGGTGATCTCGTCGAAGCCCATGGGGTAGTTGATGGCCGGCGAGGAGAACTCGGCGGCGTCGATGACGCCACGCTCGAGGGCCAGGTAGACTTCGCCGCCGGGGAGCGGGGAGACGCTGGCGCCGAGCTTGGTCATGATGTCCATGTACCAGCCCGGGGTGCGGACGCGCATGCCTTTGAAGTCGGCCATCTTGGTGGCCTTCTTGTTGGAGAAGAAGCCCATTTCCTGGCCGCCGTTGCCGCCGGGGAGGGCGTGGAGGTTGTACTTGCCGTAGAGTTCCTGCATCTGCTCGAGGCCGCCGCGCTCATAGAGCCAGATGTTGTAGCCCTCGGTGTCGAGACCGAAGGGAACCGAGGCGAAGGAGACGAAGTTCTCGTTCTTGCCTTTCCAGTAACCCGGCCAGTCGTGGCCAATTTCTGCCTGGCCCTTGCTTACGGCGTCGAAGCTCTCCATGGCGCCGACCAGTTCGCCGGCGGAGAAGAGCTTGATCTCGAGACGACCGCCAGATGCCAGGGCGACCGAGTCGGCAAAGTGCTGCGCCATATCGTAGAACAGCAGGCCCTTGGACCAGGGCATGACCATCTTCCACTTGAACTCTTCTTTCGACGGCTTGATGGTGCGCAGTTCTTTTTTGACTTCCTCGTGCCGCTTGTCAGCACCGAACTTCTCGCGTTTGCTGGCGAACGCCGTGGGAGCCATGACCAGGCTTGCAACGATCAGCAAGCTGACCAAAACTTTGATTCTTTTGAACATTGATGCCTCCTCTTTGCTGGGTGTGAATGAAATGGGTTCGACAGCTCTAGCTCTGCCGTCCCGCTAAAAAACATGACCAATAATTGGTATGACCAATGTTTTCAGACTTTATTCAATATTGACCTCCGGCGTCAAGAAAAAAAACAAAACGCTGTTTTCGGTACTCTAGCATTATCCCTATCACTCTGTCCGGGTTTTGCAAGGTGTCCGGCCGCGATTTTTTCCCCGGTCAGCTGCTGCGGCCGATGTTCTGACGCAAAGATTTGAGTTTCCGTGCTGCCGTAGCCTGGCTGAGTCCCAACGCCTTGGCAACCTTGCGCGTCGTGCCCAGCCGCCGCAGGCTGTCGAGCAGGATCTCCTGTTCATAAGCCTGCAGCAGGTCGGGAAGCGAGCGCTGGCCATTCGCTTCGCGTCCGGTCGTGTGCAGCGCTTCCAGGCTGTCAATGACGTCGTCCTGCGAGGTGACCACCATGCGCTCGATGGTGTTCTCCAGTTCACGGATGTTGCCTTTCCAGGGGAGCATGCACATCTGCTGGGCGACCTGGGTGCTGAGCCGCTTGTAGCGCTGGTACTTGCGGTTGAAGTGGTCGATGAAGTAGTCGATCAGCAAAGGGATGTCTTCGCGGCGCTCCCGTAGGGGCGGCAGGTGGATCGGCACAACGTTGAGCCGATAGTACAGGTCTTCGCGGAACCGGCCGGTAGCCACAAGGGCGGCCAGGTCGCGGTTGGAGGCGGCGATCAGGCGCACATCGACATGCTGTGCCTCGCGGCCGCCTATCTTGAAGAACGTCTGGTCCTGCAGCACGCTCAGCAGCTTGGCCTGCAGGTGCAGGGGGAAATCGCCGATCTCGTCGA
>JBFIMV010000006.1:0-21780 GCA_041611575.1 Desulfuromonadales bacterium
GCCTGCGCCAGCTCAGCAGGCCTGTTCAGGCCGTCCACTGAGATGTAGAAGGAGGCGTGAGTGGCGGCGTGCCAGTAGCCGTAACCGAGCACGGCACCGACAAGCAACGCGACGAATCCGAGCACCCGCGGCACCCGGCCAGTTTTTCCAGCCTGCATGGTCATTGCTTATGCACCCAGCCTGCCAAAGATTGAAGTCATCACACCCCCTGCGAATTTGTCCAAAAGCCGCCATCAGCCAAGCTCGGCCAACCCTGACTCGATGAGTTCGTGGCAGACCGCGGGCGCTTCCAGCGGCAGGAGGTGACCGAACGCCAGGTCCTGCCTGAACACGGTCCGCCGGGCGCGACGCTGCCATTCCTGCCACAGGGCCTCGGTCAAGAAGAGGGACGGTTTGCCCCGGATCGCCACACAGGGCGTTTCCAGTCGGCCCAGCAGGTCCATGATGTTGGGCGCCTGGGTATAGGCGTCCGCCTCCCACGCCTTGGGGTAGGCCAGAGTGAAATGCCCCGCCGGCGTTTCGACCACGCCGTGCTGCGCCATGGCCTCGAGGGCTTCCTCACCAAGGCGCCTGAAGTGCCTCAACCGGCGACAGTGCGCCACAAAAGCCTCGCGGCTCGACCAGGTGTCGGGCCTCCTGAGCGTACTCTTCGCCGGCTCCATCCTGTACATCAGGGCCTTGGGTGCAAGACGGACAAGCCGGGCCAGCGGCCGCGAGAGCATGGCGGGCTCGATCAGCACCAGCGCTTTGAACAGGTCCGGGCGCTTGCTCGCTGCCACGGCGGTACAGGTCGCGCCCATCGAATGCCCCATGCCGATAACCGGAGTACGCACCTCCTGTTCGAGGAAGGCGATCAGGTCGTCGGCGTAGCCCTCCCAGTAGTCCCTGCCGCCGGGCGGCGCACCGATACCGGGCCAGATGGAACGGAACCCCAGGGCGCTGAGCCGGTACGTCTGGCTGAGCCGGGACAAAAGGGGGCTGTACACCCCTGGGACAAAGCCGGTCGCATGATAAAAATGGGCCGGCCGGCCGCTGCCGCCGAAGTGTTTCCATGTCGCTTGGGCGGGTAATTTGTTTATGACTGCATTCACGTTGTTCTGTCTTTCATCACGACAAAACTTTCTACCTGTAAAATCTACGAAGCTATAAGCCGAAAGAAGGCTTGTAGCCACCAAGCCGCTAAGACACCAAGAACTGTCATAATGTTTTTCACCCCAAAATATCCATGTATCTCTTTACGTCTTGGTGTCTTGGTGGCGCGTTTCAGCTTTCCTTTTTGAACCTTCTGGCGCTGAAAATCAACGACCAAGCCCGCAGGATCAAGCAACGTGCTTCCGACGAAAAAATGTGATGGCCACAGCAACCAGCGACCAGGCGCCCAGGGCCGCGAATGCAAAGCCCCAGGCCGTCACCGACTCACTACCGCCGCTCATGTCAAGCACCACGCCGAAAGCCAGCGGGGCGAGGAACCCGGCGCCGAACCCCAGCAGGGAATGCAGCGCCATGGCAACCCCACGGCGTCCAGGCTCCGCGGCGGCGACCAGTCCGGCGGTGAGCGCCGCGGAATCACCCATGACCAGCAGGAAATAGAACGCCATCAGAATGAACACCACGAGGATGGGCAGCGGCGCGCTGAACCCGACCAGGCAGGCCAGCACCCCCGATGCCGCCATTACTGCCAGCACCACCGGCTTGCGCCCCCGTCGCACTGCAACTTCGTTGCCGAAGATGCTCGCCAACGGCCCGATCAGGTTGATCCAGGCCGCCAGGGCCGCGGCGCCGAACCAGAAACCACCCTGGGTCGCGGTCAGTCCCAGGCTGAATGCAAAAAAGGCGGGGAGCCAGGAGCGCAGGCCGAAAAGTTCCCAGCAGTGCGCGGCGTAGCCGAGAATATAGCCCATGACCTGGCGGTTGCGCAGTACCGGGCGAAAGTCCAGGACCATCCCCGCCGGGGCTTCGCAGGGTTGCTGCGGGCGCGCACTCAGGCTGAAAAAGACCAGTGGACCGGCCAGCAGTGGCCCCAGGGCTGCTGCGGCAAAGGCCCAATTCCAACCGACGGGTTCGAGGAGACCGGCCAGAAACAGAGAGCCGGTCGTGCCCAGGCCGAAGGTCGAGGTATAAAAAGCCACCGCGCGACTCGGCACGTTGCCCTGGAAGTGGTCGGTCAGCAAACGCAATCCCGGCATGTAGGTGCCGGCCAGCCCGGCGCCGACCATCGCCTGGAAGAGCATGGCGGTCAGCAGGTTCTGCGCAAACAGCGCAAAGCCGAGGCTGCCGGCAAAGGCCAGAATCGTTGCCAGCAGGTATATGCGCCGCGCGTCGACACGGTCGGTCAAACCCACCAGCAGCGGTGTCGCCGCCATGTACCCGGCAAAGAAGACGCCGCTGATCAGGCCCGCCTCCGAGTTGCTCAGCCCCCATTCGGCGCGCAGCCCCGGCAGCAGCGCCGGATAGGTGGCGAAGCCGGTCATGCTCAGGGTTTCGGCGCCGCACATGAGCAGGACCAGGTTGCTGGGGGAAAGTTTTCCCGGGGAGTGTGTCACGACTTGTTCCGCTGAGCCGGTTGATGGAAAGGTGCATGGTCGAGCGTCCCCGGCTTAGCGGGAACAGCTGATATTATCGGTTTTTGCCGCCATGACAAAGTCATTCACATGCAAACCGGCAATTTTGTGCGTCCACCAGGTCACGGTCACCCTGCCCCACTCGGTCAGGATGGCCGGGTGATGATTGTTCTGTTCGGCAAGGGCACCGACCGCGTTGGTAAATCGCAGCGCCTTTTCGAAGTTATTGAAAGCGTAACTCTTTTCCAGGTGCCTGACGCCGGCCACTTCGATGACCTGCCAACCCGGCAGCTGACGCAGATATTGGTCAATCTCTTCCGGGGTCGCCAACGGCGCCCCTGCCCTGCATGCTTCACATGTCCGACCGGATAAAGAGTCCAACGTCACATCCTTTCAAATTCGCCCGTCCCTGCACTCCGCGTAAGGCCCGGTTCACCGCACACCAGGGCTCAGTCGCTGTTCCTGTCCGTGCCTTTCTGGAATTTCAGCACGACCTCGCTCATCTCCCGCAACCGCCGGTCGACCCGCTGGTTGACCGTCCCTTCCGGCCAGCTGCCGTCCGCCTGGCGCTCCCCGGCCGGGATGCCGGTCAGGATCTCAATCCCCTGATCGATGTCGGTCACGCTCCAGATGTGAAAACTCCCCTCTTCAACCGCGGGGACGACCTCGGGCTTGAGCATCAGGTTCTTGCGGTTGGCTGCGGGGATGATCACGCCCTGCTTGCCTGTCAAACCCTTGGCCTTGCACACTGCGTAGAAACCCTCGATCTTTTCGTTGGCCCCGCCGATCGGCTGAATTCTGCCGTGCTGGTTGACCGAGCCGGTGACCGCGATGCCCTGGTCGAGCGGCAGGTCGGCCAGGCTGGAGAGCAGGCCGTAGAGCTCGGTGGATGAAGCGCTGTCCCCCTCGATCCCGCCGTAGGACTGCTCGAAGCAGATCGAGGCGGAAAGCGCCAACGGCTTGTCCCGGGCGAATCGCTCGCCGAAGAAACCCGCCAGGATCATCACCCCCTTATCATGAATCGGCCCGGAAAGCTTGGCCTCGCGCTCGATGTTGACCACCCCTTTCTTGCCCAGGTAGCTGCGCACCGTGACCCGCGAGGGCTTGCCGAAGGTGTAGTCGCCGAGCAGATAGGCCGAGAGGCCGTTGACCTGGCCGACGACCGCACCTTCGGTGTCAATCAGCAGGCTGCCCTCCTCGATCGCCTCCTGGACCCGCTCTTCGAGCTTGTTCGAGCGGTAGGCGCGAGCCTCGATCGCCAGTTCGACGTGCTTGGCCGCGACCAGCTCCTGTGCCTCCCGCTCGGCGTAAAACGAAGCCTCGCGGATCAGGTCGCTGATATCCAGGAAACGGGCGGAGAAGCGCTGCTGGTCATCGGTCAGGCGCGCTGCATATTCGACCGTGCGGGCCACGGCAGCGGGGTTGAAGTGGCGCAGCTGCTCTTCGTTGCACTTGCTGCCGACAAACAGGGCATATTGCTGAATGTTCTCCCAGGTGTTCTTCATCATCTGGTCGAAATCGACCTTGACCTTGAAGTACTTGCGGAAGTCGGGGTCGTACTCGAACAGCAGGTAGTAGAAGAGCGGCGTGCCGATCAGGACGATCTTGCAGTCGAGCGGGATCGGCTGCGGCTTGAGCGAGACCGTCGCAATCAGGCGAAACTGCTCGGCCATGTCCTCGATCCTCACCTCGTGCCTGCGGATGCAGCGCTTGAGCGCCTCGTATGAGAAGATATTGAGCAACACCTCGCGGCAATCGAGGATCAGGTAGCCGCCGTTGGCCCGGTGCAGCGCCCCGGCCTTGATCATGTGGAAATTGGTCGAAGCGCTCCCCATCTGGATGATGTGTTCGATCCGACCGAACAGGTTGAAGTAGGTCGGGTTGGCCTCGTAGACCACCGGTGCCCCTTTGCACTGGCTGTTGTCGACCAGCAGGTTGACCTGGTAGCGGTCAAAAGAAGGCTCATTCTGCTGCAACGTCAGCCCGGGGATATTGATGCGCGGCTCGTGATGTGCGCGCAGTTCATCGATCCGGCCGACGAGGTCCTTCTTGCACGCCTCGAAATGTTCCATGACGCGCTCGAACTCCCGGTATTTCGGCTCAAGCTCCTCAAACAGGTGTCCAACGGCGAAGAGCAGCATGGCTTTTTCCATGTCGGCGATCTGTTGCCGCATCTCCTCTTCGAGCCTGCGCATTTCCTGCATCACGTCCTTGATGCGCTGATGCAGCGCGGCGCTGTCCTTCTCGAGCCGGGCCTTTTCAGCATGACTGAGCTTGTCGTAATCCTCCTTGGTTAACGGCTGTTGATCTATTACGGGGCTCAACGTCAGGCCGTCGGCCCCCTGCTGCAGGGTGAAGCCTTTGGCGCTGGCCTCCTGTTCCAGCTCCTGGTAGAGCGTGTTGTGCTTTTTCTGGAAGACGGAGGTGATCCGCTCCTTCTGTTTTTCATACACCTTCCCTTCGAAAATCTTCGGGATATCCTCGGTCAGGCGGGCAACCAGGTGGTCGACATCCTGTTTGAGCTCCAGCCCTGTCCCGGCCGGAAGGCGGATGTACTCGGGCCTGGTCCCGTCTTTCAGGTCGTGTACGTAGCACCAGTCATCGGGAACCGTCTGCTTGGCCGCCTTGCTGGAGAGGTAGGTCCTGATGGTCGAGGTGCGGCCGGTGCCGGGTTGGCCGAGGATGAAGAGGTTGAAGCCGCTGTTGCGGATGCCGATGCCGAAGTCGATGGCGGTCAGGGCCCGCTCCTGGCCGATCGTCCCTTCCAGGGGGGGCAGTTCCTCGGTACTGGCAAATTCAAACTGGCTGGGATCACAGCGCCAGCACAGCTCTTCGGGGCGGAGACGCAGATCGTCCACGATTGACTCCTGTTCGATCAAGAGGCCGTTCACAAGGTAATTCCTTGTGCGATGCTTATGAATCAAGCATAGCTTTTTGCACAAAACCTACAAGCGGCCCCGCCAATTTGACCCGAAAGTTGCGTTCTGACGCGAAGATTTTAGTATTGTACTTATTCGCTCCAGACGAAGGAGGGCAACAGGATGTCACGGCAACCGCTCTACCACATCGGCTTCAGCCGGGAAGACCTCGGCGCCGCTCCACCGACCGCCGCACTGCTCTGCGGCGACCCGCAGCGGGCGCGGCGCATCGCCCGCGAGACCGATGGCGTCACCTGCCTGGCGACGCTCTCGGAGAACCGCGGCCTGCACAGCTACCTGTGCCGGATTGCCGACGGCCCGAGGTTCATCGCCGCCACCAGCGGCATGGGCGCACCGTCGCTGTCGATCGTCGTCAATGAACTGGTCACGGTCGGCATGCGTACCATCATCCGGGTCGGCACCAGCGGCGGCATCGCCCCGGAGGTCAGGGCCGGCGACCTGGTGATCTCGCACGCCGCGCTCTGCCGCCAGGGCGCCGCACATGACATCGCTCCGGTCGAGTTCCCGGCCGCCGCCGACCCCCATGTCAGCGTGGCGCTGAGTGCCGCGGCGAAACAACTCGGCATCCCGGCACACCTCGGCGTTACGGCGAGCGTCGACACCTTCTACGAGGGGCAGGAACGCAGCGATTCTGCCAACCCGCACCTGCTGCGCAGCCTGCGAGGCGTCAGCGACGAGTACCGCCAGTTGAAGATCCTCAATTACGAGATGGAGGCCGGCACGCTGTTCAAGATGGGGCTGGTGTACGGGTTTGCCGCGGGGTGCGTGTGCGCGGTGCTGGCCGAGCGGCTGGTGGCGGAGGCCGTTGACCTGGCGGTCAAGCAGCAGACCGAGCGGGATGCGGTGCGGACGGCCTTGCGGGCGCTGCAGATGTTGCACGACGGCTGAGCCACGCTCCGCAACTCAGTCCCCGAAGGCGGTCACCCCGAGCAGCGGGTAGAGGCTGAGCATGTGGCCGAGGAAGGTCTCCGCGTCGTCGGCCTCCGCCGCGCTCAGCTCCGGCAGCCGGGAAGACGGAGGGTTGCAGAGGGCGGACCTGCCGGTTTCCTCGGCCAGGCGCAGCAGGCGCGCCGCGAGGTATCCTGCCCGGTCCACGTCGAGGCTGTCCTCCTTGCAGGTGAAGATGATCGCCGAAGACCAGGATGCGTGACCTGCCGCAGGCTCTGCCAGCTGGCTGCCGATCAATGCGGATGCCCCCACGCTCAGCGTCGGCCGCCCCGCCGCGTCCTCCCCCAGCAGCACACAGACACCGGGAGCCCTGAGCTCGTCGCGTTCCTTCTCCCGGTCCCAGGCCGCGCGCGGGATCACCAGCCCCCGGCCGGCCCACTTCGACTTGGAGACGATCTTCACCCCTGAGGCGTGGCCGTCCTGCAGGTAGATGCGCACAGAAAATGATTTCGCGGTCATCACGTTCCTCTCAACGGCAGTTTCTTGGTTATTATACCCTCACAACCCTCACCGGAGATAATCGGAGCAAGACATTTAGTTGTCAGCCTGAAGACAAACGCAGCGGCATTGGCTATATTGTGCGCAGACCGCATACGCCTGTCCTTCAGGCCCGACCAAGGGAGGACCCATGACCGACGCCCCGCACCTCACCCCGCTGCACCCGGCCGACTGGGACCCATCCCTCGGACCGGTGCTGGCGACAATGCACAATGCCCCGCTCAACGTCCACGCCCTGATGGCGCACCACCCGGACCTGCTGCTGGCCTGGTGGAATTTTCGCAACCATGCAGTGAACGGCGGCGCGCTCGGGCGTCGCAGCGCCGAGCTGGTGATCCTGCGGGTCGCCCTGCACATGCGCTCCTGGTACGAGTGGGCCTCCCACGTCGGCCGCGCCCTGGACTGCGGCCTGACCCTGGACGAGATCCAGCGGGTGACTCAAGGGTCACAGGCGCCGGGTTGGGCCCGCGCCGATGCGCTGCTGCTGCAGGCGGTCGACGAGCTGTTTGCCGGACAGGCCATCAGCGCCGCCACCCTCGCCGAACTCGGCGATCACTACGACAGCCGCCAGCTCCTCGACCTGATCGCCATCCAGGGGATGTACGTGCTGCTCGGCAACCTGCTCAACACCTGGCCGCCCGAACTCGACGAGGCGGCGCGCAGCCGGCTGCCGGCCGGGGTCGACCGCGCGACCTTCGAGGCGGCGCTGCCGTTCAAGGGGGCGTGATGCGAACGATGCAACGGATTGGCGTACTCGGCGGCGGCCTGGTCGGCATGAGCTGGGCCAGCCTCTTCCTGGCCCGCGGCCTGGAGGTGGTGGTGATCGAACCGCGCCCGGAGGCCGCGGAGGAGTTGACACGCTTCATCGCCGCCGCCTGGCCGCAGCTCGCGGCACTTGGCCTGGCCGACGGCCCACCCCGCGAAGCAACGCTCAGCTCCGGGATCGAAGCCCTGGCCGGAGTCGACTTCGTCCAGGAGTGCCTCCCCGACCGCCTCGCACTCAAGCAGGAGCTGATCCGCCAAGCGGAGGCTGTGATCGGCACGCAGGCGCTGGTCGCCTCGAGCACCTCGTCGCTGCTCGCCTCGGACATCCAGCAGGGCGCGCAGCACCCGCAGCGCATCCTGGTGGCCCATCCCATGAATCCGCCGCACCTGATCCCCATGGTCGAGCTGGTCGCCGGCCGGCAGACCGCGGAAGCCAGCATGCAGCAGGCCGACGCCTTCTACCGGAGCCTGGAGCGCGTCACCATCCGCGTGCAGAGGGAGGTCGTCGGGCACCTGGCCAATCGCCTGACCGCGGCTCTTTACCGGGAAGCGGTGCACATCGCCGCCGAGGGGATCGCCTCGGTCGCCGATATCGACAGGGCGATCACCTCCGGCCCGGGGATGCGCTGGGCGCTGCTCGGACCGCATCTGACCTATCACCTCGGTGGCGGCAGCGGCGGCTATCGCCACTACCTCGACCATCTCGGGCCGACCCAGGAAGCGCGCTGGCGGGAGCTGGGTACGCCGAGGCTGAGCCCGGAATTGAAAAACGCCCTGGTCAAGGGCGTTGAGGAGGAGTTGGCAGGACAGGACGAGGCGAGCCTCACCCGCCGGCGCGACGCGGCGCTGGTGGAGCTGGCCCGCCTGAAACGCCGCCACGGCTTCTGAAGATCAAACGCGGAAATCACCGATCAAGCCGTCCAGGCTGTCGGCCAGGCTGTCCGCTGCTCACCTGCAAGTCATATGCGCTTACTTCTTTAAGGTGACTGCCGGTGTGGCTCCCTTATTCCCATTGACCGCCACGGCGCCGGCGCAGCTCGATGTCGAGCGACTCGACCCGCCCCCGGCCACTGATGAACGAGCTGAGCAGCAGGCTGACAAGGCTGATAATCAGTGAGCCGAACAGGGCGGAGACGAAGCCATCGACCACCAGGCCGCCGATGACCCCCGAGGTCATCATCAGCAGCAGCGCGTTGATCACGAAGGTAAACAGGCCCAGGGTCAGGACGGTGATCGGCAGGGTCAGAACAAACAGGATCGGCCGGAAGAACGCGTTCAGGATCCCCAGCACCAGGGCCGCGAACAGCGCCGTGCCGAAACCGTCCACCCGGATGCCGTCGAACAGATAGGCAGCCGCCATGATGGCCACGGACAGAATCAGCCAGCGGAGCAATAACCCGCGCATGTCAATACCTCCCCTTCTTTCAGAGAAAACCACATGGTTATTCTATACGCTGGACGCCTATAAAGGACACCAAAACTTGGCATCTTTTTCGTGTGTTTGAAAGGCACGACGGAATTGCCCCTTTCCGGTTCTCTGCTACGCTTTGAATCACAACCTTCAACCGTCAGGGGTGCGTTATGAACAGACATCTGACACACGTTCTTTCCGGCGGGTTGCTCGGCGTGCTGTTGCTGGCCAGCCAGGCAGCGGCCCATTGCGAGATCCCATGCGGCATTTATGATGACGAAATGCGCATCGCGCTGATGCGTGAACACATCACGACGATCGAGAAATCGATGAACCAGGTCATTGCTCTCGAGAAGGAGACCAAGCCAGACGCCAACCAGCTGACCCGCTGGGTGATCAACAAGGAACACCACGCCGACGAGCTGCAGGAGATCGTCAGCCAGTACTTCATGACCCAGCGTCTCAAGCCCGACGCCAGGGACTACGCAACGAAGCTGCAGCTGCTGCACGAAATGCTGCTGGCCGGCATGAAGAGCAAGCAAACCACCGACCTGGGGCAGGTTCAGCGGCTTCGCGAGCTGGTCACCCAGTTTGAAAAAGCATATTTCGCCAAAGAATAGGGCCGGAAAGGACACCCATGGTCGAACGCCACCTGATCACCGCGAACTGGCTGCCGCGCTACACCGGCATGCCCCTTGAGAAATTCGGCGAGTACATCCTGCTGACCAACTTCCGGCACTATGTCGCCAAGTTCGCGGACATGTTCTCATGCAATATTTACGGGGAGAACAAGCCAATGCAGGCGGCGACCAACAGCGCCGGCCTGACGATCATCAACTTCGGCATCGGTTCGGCCAACGCGGCCACCATCATGGACCTGCTCAGCGCCATCAAGCCGAAAGGCGTGCTGTTTCTCGGCAGATGCGGCGGGCTGAAGAAATCAACCGAGATCGGCCACTTCATCCTGCCGATCGCCGCGATCCGCGGCGAGGGGACCAGCAACGACTATTTCCCCGCCGAGGTCCCTGCCCTGCCTTCATTCAAGCTGCACAAGTTTGTATCCGAGAAGGTGATTGAACAGGGCTACGATTACCGCACCGGCGTGATTTACACCACCAATCGGCGCATCTGGGAACACGACCAGGCGTTCCTCAACAAGCTCAAGGCGATGACCAGCATCGCCATCGACATGGAGACGGCGACCATCTTCATCGTCGGCCACTACAACGTCATCGCGCGCGGCGCCCTGCTGCTGGTTTCGGATGTGCCCCTCACGCCCGAGGGGGTGAAGACCGAGGAAATGGACCAGCTTGTGACCCAGCGCTGGGCCGACAGCCACCTGCAGATCGGCATCAACGCGATGACCGAGATCGGCGAGAAGGGAGAGCAGATCAAGCATTTTCTTTATTAACACCCTGCAGCGCCTGCCGCCGCATCGTTTTCTAAGATCACAACCGTCAGCCCCGCTTGATTTCATCCCGGTGTTCTCCATTCATTTGTTCCCCCAGAGGGTAAACCTCCCCCCCGGCTCGTCCGTCCAAGTAGACAGAAGAGAAGCGGCGCTACCGCGGAGTTTCGCTGCCTGATTCAGGGCGACAAAGCGGTCACCCGGTAACCAGGAGACAGCCATGAAGACATCTGCCCTGTTCAAGCTGACAATCGCAGTGCTGATCATCCCCATGATGGTTTTCAGCGTCGCCCTGCCGTTGCAGGCCCAGGAGAGTACTTATTCCGAGACTTATGATTGGTACAGCCGGGAGGAGCTGGCGCAGATGCTGGCACCGATCGCGCTCTATCCCGATACGCTCCTGTCGCAGATCCTGATGGCCTCGACCTACCCCATCGAGATGATCGAAGCCGACCGCTGGCTCAAGCGAAACCCGCAGCTCCAGTCCGATGCGCTTGATTACGCGCTGCTTGACAAGACCTGGGACCCCAGCGTCAAAGCGCTCTGCCATTTCCCGTCAATATTGGCTTTGATGAGCGAACGAATCGGCGAAACAACCGATCTCGGCAACGCCTTCCTCGCCCAGGAAGAGGAGGTGCTTGACATGGTCCAGGAGTTGCGCGCCAGCGCCCGCGCCGCGGGGAGACTTTCCAGTTCTGACCGGCAGAGGGTGATCGTCGCGCAAGAGACGATCATCATCGAACCGGCACAGACCCGGGTCATATACGTGCCCTACTACGACCCCTACTACGTTTACGGCGGCTGGTGGTATCCGGACTACCCGCCCTACTTCTGGGGCCCGCCCGGCGTCGGTTTCGGCATCGGCTACTCCTACTGGCCCGGCTTTTATTTCAGCTGGACCTTCGCCAAATGGAGCTACTTCGACTGGCGTGAGCGTTACGTCTTTATCAATACGTACAAGCGCCCGCGATATGTGCGACACGATCACTGGGCGTCACACCACGGTCGTTGGCATCATGCACCCAACCACCGGCATGGCGTCGCCTATGGCGACAGGTCGACCGCGCGTAAATTCGGCCAGCGGACATATACGCACAGGGACGTGCACCGGGACGTCCGGAGTGATACGCGCGTCTTCACGGAGCACGACAGTCGGACCTTGAGATCAACGGATCAGATCCGTACGCGCAATGTGATAACCGAGACAACCCGGGCACCGGCGGTTTCGACGACGGATGTCCGCACCCGGAGAAGCGTGGAGAGTGTCACTCCCGACAGGCATGATCGGCGGTTTGCCAGGGACACGCACTCACCACAGCGGGTTGAGTCGAAGAGAACGAAGCTGACCCTTTCCGAAGCACGCGAGCAGGTGAAGGCTGAAGTTATACGCCGGCAACAGGGTGCAAGGGATGACCGTCGGCCGTCCCAAGTGGCCAGAGAACAGCGGAGGCAGGCACCTGCGGCCGAGGTGGTGCGTCAGAGCCGCCAGCCGCGCAAGGACACGGTGCGCCAGGTCGAACGGCCGGGAAATAAGCTGACCTTTTCCGAAGCACGTGAGCGGGTGAAGGCTGAAATTATACGCCGACAACAGGGTGCAAAAGATAACCAAAGGCCGGCACATGTTAACAGGGAACAGCGGAGGCAGGCACCTGCTGCCGAGGTGGTGCGTCAGAACCGCCAGCCGCGCAAGGACACGGTGCGCCAGGTTGAACGGCCAGTAACAAAACTGACCTTTTCCGAAGCACGTAAGCGGGTGAAGGCTGAAGTTATTCGCCGGCAACAGGGGGCAAGATAAACAGTGAAAAAGGTCTGCCCTTGATATGGAACATGTCCTCTGTCAAGGGCAGACCTCACGTAGCTCCCACGTATTACATGAGTTCCTTCCACCTCACGCACTCCCCCCACTTGAGGAGTGGGGACACTTACATGGACATGCCCCCTGTAAGTGTCCCCATTTCTTTTATTGGTTATCGTCCCGAAAGTATATAAACTTGGGAGACAACGACTTGCCCCCTGCCCGGGACACGGAATGAAAGACCACTATTTTTTGACAGACCTTTTGAACGTGTTCCAGCACGACCCGTATTACGGCGTGCCAAAGAACCTCTCGGCCGCACTGCATAAATTCGGCCTGGCATCGGTCGAACGGGCCGACAACCTCGGACAAATGTATCACGCCCTGGTGGTGCATATCATGGATCAGCGTGGTGAATCGGAACCGTTCCTCACGGAGGCTTTCATCTATCCCGAAGCTTTGATCAAGCTGTTGAAAGAACGCGGCCTGCCGACCCCTGCCGCGCTGCAGCCTGCGGCCCCGGTAAAAACCGGCGGCAAGGCGTCGATCGATCAGGCCGAGTTCGAACAATACTTCGACATTGTCTGCCGCAACTGCGGAACGGTCACCGACCCGCTTGCCTCGGCCTATCGCACCCGGATCGGGCGTCTGATTTTCAAGACCTTTCTGGAGACCCGGCTCACCCTGGGCATCAACACCACGGCCAGGTACGTCCTCGAACACCTCAAGAATTTTGACGCCGAGAAGATCGTCACGGCCATCAACGAAGACTCGGTGACCTGGCTGACCGAAGACGCAAGAGAGAAAATCACCTCGGTCCAGACCATCAAGAAATTCGTTCTGAATTTCAATCGCGAGCTCAAAAACCTCCTGAGCCACCGGAAATAGCGCCCCCCCAGACTCCTGGAAGTGTCCCTATTCTCCCGCCTCAAACATCCCCATCCCGCCCGAACTGACGGAACTCGCCGAGGTTGCTGAACTCCCCCCACTCCAGGTGCACGTTGGGGGCGTTGACGAAGTTGTAGACGTTCTCGAGGATGTTGAAGTGCTTGTGCTCTTCGCCGGCGATCTTCAGCAGCAGGGCCTTGACCTCGGGGTTGCTCTCCTTTTCGGCGGCTTCTTCGTAGAGGCGAAAGCTCTTGGCTTCGAGCTTCATGGCGTGCTGGTAAGCCGGCAGGGCATCGGTCAAACCCTTGAGGGCCTTGTCGCCCCGTGGGAGCCGGCAAAAGACGTTCCGGGCGTCGCCGAGGGCCTTGCTCTCGGTCATGCCGGGGACCGCCCCGCCCTGCTTGAGCGCCTTGAAGATGTCGAAGTGCTTGCGTTCATCCTCGGCGAGGCTGGTGAAGATGGTCTTCAGCCCGGGCAGCGTGGCGGCCTGGGCCAGCCCCTGGTAATACTCGAAGCCGCTGTCTTCCATCTGCATGGCAAAATCGAAAATGTCCATGTGAGCTCCTTGTGTTTAGGGGGAGAAACAGGGAGTCTTCCAGGGGACTGGGAAGTGTCCCTCCCCTTAGCCCACCCGCTGCAAAGCCTCCCGCAACGCCCCGGGGACCGCGATCGGCCGCATCGTCGCAGGATCGACGACGACGTAAATCTCGACGCCGTTGGCGACCACACGCCCGCTCTGCTCTTCGGTGATGATCAGGTTGAAGGTGATCGACGTCTTGCCGACCCTGGCCACCGTGACCCTGGTCAGCAGGGTCTCGCCCATTTTACCAGAAGAACGGAAATCGCATTCGGCGCGGGCCAGCACGATGTGGTAGAGCGGGTCGCCGCAGGGGCGCCCTTCGACCACCTCCATGAAATCGGTGATGGCGTCGTCGAAATAGGCAAAGTAGTTGACGTTGAAGACGTGCCCCTGCACGTCGCTGTCGGAGTAGCGGACCTTGCGTTTGTAGATGACGGGGTCAGTCATGCATTCCTCCTGGGAACAGGGAAATAGGGACACTTCCCCAAAGGGGCAAGGGAAGTGTCCCTATTTCCCGACGCGAATCATCCCCTCCTGCGCCACCGATGCCACCAGCACCCCGTCGCGGGTAAAGAGCTTGCCGCGGCTGAAGCCCCGGCCGTCGGCCAGGTTCGGGCTGTCCATGCTGTAGAGCAGCCAGTCGTCCATGCGGAAGTCGCGGTGGAACCACATGGCGTGGTCGAGGCTGGCGGCGCGGATGTTGCCGCTGGTGAAGTTCAGGCCGTGCGGCAGCAGGGCGGTGCCGAGCAGCGAATAGTCGGAGACGTAAGCCAGCACCACCCTGTGCAGCGACGGGTCATCGGGCAGGTCGCCGACGGCCTTGATCCATATGTCGCGGTTGGGCGGCGCGGGTTCGGGATGCAGCGGATGGATCGACTGGACCGGGCGCAGCTCGATGGGCCGCTCCCATTTCAGGAAACGTTCGAGCTTGTCAGGGAGGTCGGCCAGGGCCTGCTTGCCCAGCTCGGTCATGTTGAGCAGACCTTCGGGGCCGGGGACGTCGGGCATGGAGCACTGGTGGGCGAGACCCTCTTCGCCGACCTTGAACGACACAGCCATGTTGAAGATGCGCTTGCCGCCCTGGATGGCGACGATGCGGCGGGTGGTGTAGCTGCGGCCGTCGCGGATGCGTTCGACCTCGTAGATGACCGGGGCGTTCTTGTCGCCCGGGAGGAGGAAGTAGGCGTGCAGCGAGTGCGCGGCCCGGCCCTCGACGGTCCGGCTGGCGGCGGCCAGGGCCTGGGCGAGCACCTGCCCGCCGTAGACGCTGGGGCTGCCGATGTCCCGGCTGTTGCCGCGGAACAGGTTCTCGTCGAGGCGCTCGAGCGTCAGGTGGTCAAGCAGGTTCTGCGTCAAATCCGTCATGGTCTGTCTTCTTTCAGGGTCACCTTTTCTCCGCCGAGCGGAAGACTACGATTGTCTCCTGATCGCCGGCCATCAGGCGCACCATCTTCATGCTGTAGCCATCGAACTTCGTGTAATTATGCCGCGTTCCGTTCTGCCGCAGGAAGGATATCCCGTCGCGGTCGGCGGCAATCTCGGTGACCCTGGCCGGCCAGTGCTTGCCGAAATACCCGGTCCTGAGATAGCCGGCGGCCAGCTGATCGGCAACCAGCTCGTCGAGCGAGGCGTAGCGCGCGCCGACCGCCAGGCGGCTGGCCGCCCGGGGAGCTTGCCGCTGACTCGTCGCGCTGTGCTGCGGCGGGTTGACGACGATATCGGGGCCACTGTAAACGGTATCGTGCTCCATGGTTTTCACGGTGCCGAACTCGTAGTACACGGCGGCGACCAAGGCGATGAGCAGCAGCGGCAGCCAAATTCTTCGTTGCATGGGATCAGTCTACCGCCCTACTGGAAAACCGGCAACGGCCGCCCGTTGACCTGCAGATCCCCCCGCCGGAAGGTGACGACGCTCTTGAGCTTGCCGCCGTCACGCACGACGAACCTTTGCGCTGCAAACGCTTCCAGCTGCTGCTCGATCTGTTGCTCTGCCATCTTCTCGCGCATGGCGGCGCGCACCAGGCCTTCATCGACGGTCACCTCGGCGGCGACGTCGAGATACTGCAGGTACTGCAGCAGCTCGAGCGGCTCGTTGACCGTCACCTGCGGCACTCCGGCGAACTTCAGGCGGAAGGTGCCGTCGACCTCCCCTTTCGGAGCCGTGATGTGGAACCTGGTGATATTGAACTCCGGGTTGCCGGCCAGCAGCCTGGTCAGCAGGTCGACGTAGAGCGGGATGGTCCTCCCCGCCAGGGCGTCGGGGTCGAGGGTGTCGGCCTGCCGGTAGAGGTCGAGGAGCTGCTTTTGGAATTCGCTCAGCACCTGGCCATCGAGGTTCTTGCTCTCCATCACGACGATCAGCGGGCCGTAGGTGTCAGCACCGACCTCGATGCCGTCGAAGGTCATCGACTGGTCGATGTGCATCATCCGGCCGTCGAAGCGGCTGTCGGCGGCAAATTCCATCTCCTGCATGCGGAAGGTTTTGGGCGCGGAAGCCTTGTCCGGCACGGTCATGTCCATGCCGCCGACCACCACTCTGCTGGTGCCGACATAGAGGAGCGGCAGGGCCTCCCGCAGGTCGTACTCGCCGCTGAAGCCCTGCCAGGTCATGGCGCCGCCGTCATCGGTGCGCAGGGTGACGTTCTGCACTGCAAACGTCCCGGCCAGGGTCTTGTTGCGCGGCGAGTAGACCGTGTTGGCGATCAGGCCGCTCCAGTCGAACCGGCCGTCGTCCATCTGGATTTGCAGCGCCGGCACCTCGAACAGGCTGTCGGTGGTACCGTTGAGGTGGATTTTGGCAATGGCGATCGTCTCCCTGAGCTCGGGGACTTTTTCGAGGAGGTTTTCGAGCCCTGCCTGATCGGGCGAAAAGCGGGTCAGGCGGGTCTCGACCAGGGCCATGGCGGGCGAGAAGGCGTACCGACCGGCGGGGCCGCGGCTGTACGGCAGGGGACCGTGGTGAAAGCTGTGCTCGAAGATCAGCCGGACTGTTTCTTCGGTCAGCTTTCCGGATGACTCCCCACCCTGTTCATTCCCTTCTTCCTGCGGCGCTGTCGGGATTTTGACCTCCAGCAGGGTCTCCGCCCGGGACGTCAGAAAGCCGCGCTCGAAACCCTGGTTGGTCAGGGTGACGAAACCGAGCTGGCCGGCCTGGTCGAGCAGGTCGAAATAGTATTGCTCTGCCTGCTTGCCGACCACGTAGGTCGCGCCGGCCCAGCCGGCAACGCAGAGCAGCACCAGGATGACAACTATGACAAGTTTCTTCATGTTTCCTCCTTAATCCCATGAAAGCAAACAAAAAACCGCACGTCGGGGCACCCCGGAACATGCGGTTCAGAATTCCATTATGTGACGCGTCCCCCGACTCCTCACACCGTCTCTCCTCACTCCTTATCCTTTGACACGACAAGCAACGGAGAACTCCGTTGGATGCAAGGCAACGCCTTGAAACTACTCTCTGGGAAATGATTCGTCAAGTCATCATGAGTGTCTGAGAAGGCGCTCGCCACAAGGCACCAAGAAGAACCTGAACGAATTTGAAAACAAAATCATCTCTTGTCTCACTTCGTGTCCAGGTGACTTGTGGCAATTTCCAAAGCTTTCGACTTGATGACTCAGGCTGCGCCGAAGACAGTGACCACCAGGTACGCCGTGTAGCCGACATAACAGGCCAGCAGCGCCGCCCCCTCGAAGCGGTTGATGCGCCCGGGGCCGCGGAAACCGTAACCGATGACGAACAGCGAGACGGTAAGCGCGGCCATGACCAGGATGTCGCGGGAGAAGACCTCCGGGCCGACGGTCATGGGGTGGATCGCGCCGGCGATGCCGACTACGGCCAGGGTGTTGAACAGGTTGGAGCCGAGGATGTTCCCCAGGGCGATGTCGTGCTCGCCCTTGCGGGTGGCGATCAGCGACGAGGCAAGCTCCGGCAGGGAGGTGCCGATGGCGACGATGGTCAGGCCGATGATCAGGTCGCTGACGCCGAAGCCGACGGCGATCTCCACCGCTCCCCAGACCAGCAGCCGGGAACTGGCGATCAACAGCACCAGGCCGACGCCGAGCGAGAAGACCGATTTCGAAAGCGGCGCGGTGCGCGACTCCAGCTCCTGCTCAATCTCACTGGCGAGCGAGTCGTCTGGCTGGCGCATCCCCTGCCAGATGGTCCAGCCCATCAGCAAAGCGAAGACGCCGAGCAGCACCAGGGCCTCGAAACGGGTCACGTCGCCGTCCCACAGCTGCCAGGCAGCCAGCGCCGTGATCGCGGTGAGGATCGGCAGCTCCTTGCGCAGCACCTGGGAATGCACCGCGATCGGGCTGATCAGGGCCGTCAGACCGAGGATCAGGGCGATGTTGGTGATGTTCGAGCCGTAGGCGTTGCCGAGGGCGATGCCGGGGTTCCCCTGGGACGCCGCCAGGGCCGAGACGACCATCTCCGGCGCGGAGGTGCCGAAGCCGACGATGACCATGCCGATCAGCAGCGGCGGCATGCCGAAATGCCGGGCAACGGCGGCGGAGCCCTCGACGAACCGGTCGGCGCTCCACACGAGGATGGCCAGGCCGACGATAACGGCGAACAGTGCGAGAGTCATGATGTGTGCGCAACCTTTTCAGGAGACAGGTGGAATGCAATGGCCAGCCGGTACCGGCGAAGGAACATAGCAGATTTCAGAAATTACTGCCACATGTCCTGACAGCTCAAGAATTACGGACTTATAACAGACAAAGGCAAGGTTAATCTGTTAACGCGGAGACGCTGAGAAGAACAATGACAACGATGTCGTTTTTCTCAAGAGGTTGTTTAAAGTCTGCGCTGTTTGCGTCTCTGCGTCATACCTTCTATTGGGTTGTGTAAGCGCATAATTAAAGGCCCCGGCCGAAGTCCGGCCGGGGCCTTGGAGTGATGCCTGTCGGCGTGGAGACTAGGCTCCCGCCCCTTCCGCCATCAGCTTCGACAGGGTCCGGGAGAAGGCCACTGCGTCGCGCGGCCGGTCGCCTTCGAGCAACAGCGCCTGATCGTAGAGCAGATCGACATACTCCCTGAGCCGGTCGCTCTTGGCGTCGGCGGCGAACAGCGTCTGCATGCGGGCGATCAGCGGATGGTCGGGGTTGACCTCCAGGGCGCGCTGCCCCTTGGGAACGTTCTGCCCCATGGCGCGGAACATCTTCTCCATCTGCGGGTCGAGGTCGTGCTCGCCGGCGACCAGGCAGACCGCCGAGTCCTTGAGGCGGCCGGAGACGCGCACCGCGCCGACCACCTCTTTCAGCTGCTCCTGCATCATCGTCAGCAGGTCGCCGTACTCTTTCTGCTTCTCCTCCTTCTTGGCGTCGCCCAGGTCAAGGTCGCCCTTGAGGGCCGACTGGAACTCTTTTTCCTGGTAGCTCTCCAGCCGGGTAATGATCAGGTCGTCGATGTCGTCGGTCGCCAGCAGCACCTCGAAGCCCTTCTCCTTGAAGACCTCCAGGTAGGGGGACGCCTCGGCGGTGGCCCGGTCGGGGCCGGTCATGTAGTAGATCTCCTTCTGCTCGGCGGGCATGCGCGTCACGTACTCGGCCAGGGAGATCCGCTTGCCGGCCTCGGTCTTGGTGGTCTCGAACAGCATCAGCTCAGCGAGGGCGTCCTTGCGCTCGAAGTCGACATGGACCCCTTCCTTGAGGACACGACCGAACTGGCCGTAGAACTCGGCATAGGCCTCCGGCTCGGTCTTCATCATGTCCGTCAGGGTGTCGAGGACCTTCTTGGTGACGCTCTTCTTGATGACGTTGACGATCTTGTTGTCCTGCAGGATTTCGCGGCTGACGTTGAGCGGCAGGTCGGCCGACTCGACCACCCCCTTGACGAAGCGCAGGTAGGGCGGCAGCATCGCCTCGCAGTGATCCATGATCTGCACCCGGCGCACGTAGAGGGTCGGGCCGATCTTGTAGTCCTGGTAGTAGATGTCGAAGGGCCGCTTCTTCGGCAGGTAGAGGAGCGCCGAGAACTCGGTGGTCCCTTCCGCCTTGTAGTGGATGGTCTTGGCCGGTTCGGCGAAGTCGTGGGAGATGTGCTTGTAGAACTCTTGGTATTCCTCCTCGCTGATCGTGCTCCTGTCCTTGAGCCAGATCGCCTTGCGCGAGTTGAGGGTTTCGACCTCGGTCGTCTCGATGCGCTTTTCCTTGTCATCGGGGTCGGGCTTGCTGCGGGTCACCTCCATCACCACCGGGTACTCGATGAAGTCGGAGTACTGCTTGACCACCTTGCGCAGCTCCCATTCCTGCAGGTACTGCTTCTCCTCCGCCTTGAGGTGGAGGATGACGTCGGTGCCGCGGCTCTCCTTGGTGATGTCCTCCAAAGTGTAGCTGCCGTCGGCGTCCGACTTCCAGCGCACCGCCTGGTCGGCCTCGGCGCCGGCGCGGCGGGAGAGGACCGTCACCTGGTCGGCGACCATGAAGGCCGAATAGAAGCCGACGCCGAACTGGCCGATGAGCTCCGGGTTGTCCTTGACCTCACGGCTCTCCAGCAGCTTGAGGAACTCCTTGGTCCCGGAGTGGGCGATGGTGCCGAGCGCCTCGGCCGCCTCGTCGCGGGTCAGGCCGATGCCGTTGTCGCGAATCGTCAGGGTGCCGGCCTGCGCGTCGGGGATCAGCTCGATCCGCCACTCGCTCCCCTCGGGGTTGATGGCGTCGTCGGTCAGCGCCAGGTAGCGGGCCTTGTCGATGGCATCGGAGGCGTTGGAGATCAGCTCGCGCAGGAAGATTTCCTTGTGCGAGTAGAGGGAATGGATCATCAGGTCGAGGATCTTGTTGACCTCGGCCTTGAACTTGCGCTTGCTTACGGTCATGCGTCTGTTTCCTCCTGCGGATTGGATTGTCTTCTTGTGCGGGGCATAAGGTAAGCACCCCTGCCCCGCTTGTCAAGTTTTGGCGAGGAGAAAGCGGGCCTGTCCCCTGTTCTCATTTCCCGTTCCTTTTTCCCATGCAGAGCTGTTCGTCAAGCTGGGCGCCACAAACATCGCCGCAACCTTGCCCGGCCCGATCATTTCCTCGACGCCGGGCATTCTCCTGCTGCGGATTTCTGGCCTGTATCAGGGGATAAACTGAGGAAGGCTGGCTGCGCGTCCAGAAGACCGGCTCATTCCCAATCAGAAACAGACTCCCGTTCCTTAAGCAATCTCATCTCTTCGGAAATCATGATTTCGAGTTTTTCAATCAACTGCTTGATTTCCTTTTCGTTCACGGACTCGGAAAAACCCATGTTTGTCATTATCTCGCAGAGGTCTTTCAGGCGCTTGATGCTGTTGATCATAATTCAACCCCCTTTGCCAAGGGTTCTCGGTCTCAGAGTTGCGTTCGCGTCACAAGACCGTCCTGTAATTGTAACCATCTAAAGTTTATCACAAATTCTCTCACTTTGATTACAGGCGGCCCTGTCTCCGGGAGTGCGGCAGACGCTCCGTTGTCTTTACAAAATCATTAAGCAAGCTTTGTTGATACTTCATAGACCGGTGCTAAAGTACGTGTAAACAACGTGCCCCCAGACTACGCCCACCGGTGGTATTCACCCCTGCGGAAAGGAGTCTCCCATGAAATCCCTGGCAATCAGCATCTCATCCCTCGCATGCGTCCTGCTGCTCGCAGCGTCAGCCTTTGCGGCGCCCGCAACGCGGGTTTCCGCTGCGCTTTGGGCCAATGACGAGCTGTTCGATACGGTCCTGACCGACACGTCCTTTCATCTGCCGCCCATGCACTCAACCGACACCCTCTACAATTTCGGCATGAGCGGCCTGATGGGGCAACGTTCTGTCTCGGCGAGCGCACCGGGCGACCGTGATTACAACGGCGGCCGCTGGTCGGTCAAGATGGTCGTATTTACCGATGAAGGCAAGGCCGTGCACGATCCCGACGATGACGGGATGGTCAACTTCGAGCTGACCAGCGAAGAGGCCGTCCTGGCGCACCAGACCCTTGGCCATATCGAGATCAGGGACACCTCGATCTACTTTGAATGCCC